>JAGQTL010000192.1 GCA_020439035.1 Leucobacter sp.
CGATGGCCTCGAAGGGCTCGTCGAGTACGAGCAGCTCCGGCGCGTGGATCATGGCGCAGGCGAGCCCGATCTTCTTCTGCATGCCGGCCGAGTAATCGCTGACCGGCCGGTCGAGCGCGGATTCGAGGCCGAAGGCCACGGCCAGATCCTTCGTGCGGTCGACGACCGTCGCCTCATCGATGCCGTGCAGCACGCCCGCGTAGTAGAGCAGTTGCGCCCCGGTGAGCCGGTCGAACAGCCGCAGCCGGTCGGGCAGCGTGCCGATCACGCGCTTCGCGCCGCGACCATCGGACCAGACATCGATGCCGCCAACCGTGATGCGCCCGGACGTCGGCCGGTTCAGGCCGGAAATCATCGAGAGCACCGTGGTCTTGCCCGCGCCGTTCGGGCCGACGATGCCCGTGAACGACCCGGCATGCACCTCGATCGAGACCTCGACCGCCGCGAGCACGCGGCCGTAGCGCTTCGTCAGCTCCTCGGTGCGGAGAACAACGGGGTTCTTCTCGGCCGCGGCACCGCGCTCTCGTGCGCGCTGCACGGAGGGAATGGGCACCTCGGTGCGCGTGGTGCGCTCGGCTCGCCCGTGGCCGTTCTCGGCTGCGTGCGCGTCCGCGGTTTCGGGCGATTCGGGCAATTCGATGGTTTCTGGCGCGCGCGAACGCGACTCCGGCGGGAGCCCCTCGTCGGAAGACAGGCGTGGCACTACTCCAATCTACCAAACCCTGCGCACGGAAACCCCACTCATGGGAGGATAAGCGGATGGATCTTGCCCCGCTCAGCGAACTCCCGGGTGCGAGCTACGTCATGCCCGTGCTGAATGAGGAGGCCTACCTCGGAGACGCCGTGCGCACGATCCTCCAGCAGGACTACGCGGGCGACAAGGAGCTGGTGCTCGCGCTCGGGCCGTCGGTCGATCGCAGCGACGAGATCGCCGCCGCGCTCGCCGCGGACGATCCGCGCGTTCGCATCGTGCAGAACCCCGGCCGCGACATCCCCATCGGGCTCAATCTCGCGATCGCGGCGAGCCGTTACCCGGTCGTCATCCGCGTCGACGCGCACAGCGAGCTCACGCCCGACTACACGCGGCTCGGCATCGCCGCGCTGCGCCGCACCGGCGCGGCGAACGTCGGCGGCATCATGCGCGCGGCCGGGGAGACCCCCGTGCAGCGCGCGATCGCCGCGGCCTACAACAGCCCCTACGGGCTCGGCGGCGGCGCCTACCACGGCGACGGTGAGGCCGGGCCTGCGGAGAGCGCGTACCTCGGCATCTTCCGCCGCGAGGCGCTCGACGCCGTCGGCGGCTACGACGAGGGTGTCCGGCGCGGCGAGGACTGGGAGCTGAACCTTCGCATCCGGCGGGCCGGCGGGCTCATCCGCTTCGAGCCCGCGCTCGCCGTGACCTACCGCCCGCGGGCGAGCTTCGGCGACCTCGCACGGCAGTTCTTCGCGACGGGCGCCTGGCGCGCGGTGCTCGTGCGGCGGCACCCGCGGGAGACACCCTGGCGCTTCTTCGCGCCGGGCGCGCTCGTGCTCGGGATCGCCCTCAGCCTGCTCGCGCTGACGGCGCAGCTGTGCGGCGTGCTGGGATGGGCGTGGTGGTCGATCCTCCACCTCGCGCCGCTCGCCTATCTCGCGGCCGTCGCCTTCGCGACCACGCGGCTGCCGGGGCTTCGCGGCGCGCGCGCGCGGTGGCTCGGCGCGGTCGCGCTCGTCACCATGCACCTGAGCTGGGGCGCGGGCTTCCTCTTCGGCATCGCGGGCTTCGCCGGGCGCGCGGTCGACCGGTCGCGGGTCTGAGGCGGCTCGCGGCCGCGGCGCGGGATCACGCCGGGGGCAGTGCGCCGCGTTCGACGAGCGCGTCGACGACGCGCGCCGCCGCATATCCGTCGTCGTGCGGCGCGAAGCGCGCGCGCCAGGCGCGATACGCCTCCACGCAGGCCGCGGGCACGGCGCCGTTCGCGCGGATCGCCTCCTTGGCCGCCTCGATCACCTGCTCGCGCGACGCGAGCAGCGGGCCCGGGGCGCACGCCTCGAAGTCGAAGGTGAACCCGCGTTCGCGGTCGCGGTAGTCGGCGAGATCGGGCACGAAGAAGGCGAGCGGCACCCGCGCGACGGCGGCGTCGAACATCACCGACGAGTAGTCGGTCACGAGCAGATCGGCGGCGAGGATCACGTCGTTCACGTCGGGGTGCGCCGAGGCGTCGATCACGCGCGGATCCCCGCCATATCCCCCGAACTCGTGCGTTCGGGTGTGCCCGCGCGCGACGACCACCCAGGCGTCCGTTCCCGTGTTGAGCTCCGCGGCGAGCGCGCGCACCTCGAGCGCATCGACCACGCCCGCGCCGACGCCCGGCGCCGCCCCCTCGCGCCAGGTCGGCGCGTAGGCGAGCACGTGCGCGCCGCGCGGCACGCCGAGCACGCGGCGCGCCGTCTCGACGGCGAGCGGGATGCGGCTCGCGGTGCCCGCGCCGGCAGCGGCGCCCGCGGCATCCGCGGCATCCGCGGCATCGGCCCGATCCCGTGTCACACCCGGAGCGGCGACCGACCGCGCGAGCCGATCGTCGCGCGGGTACCCGAGTTCGAGCACCTCGCCACGGAACGCATAACTGCTGCGGAACTGCGCGGTCGAATGCGGATTCTGCGACAGCATGAGGCTCCAGCGCCGGCGCTCCCGCAGGATCGCGAGGCGTGTGCGCGGGCGGACGCGCGGGCGCCCGAGCGCGAGATGCTTCAGCATGGTGCCGTGCCAGGTCTGCAGCACCGTCTGCCCGCGCCCGCGCCGGAATCCGAAGCGGAGCCAATCGTTCACGATGAGCAGGCGGGCCTGCCGGCGTGCCGCGAACCAATCCGCACCGCCCACCAGCACGGGTATCGCGCCCTCGGGCACGGCGACCGACTCGCTCGCCACGCTCCAGTACCGGGGTAGTTCCGGGGCCCTGCCGGCGATCTCGCGATCCAGCGCGAGCGGATTGCACGCGGCCTGCCGCCCGTAGAAGCTCTCGAAGAACACGCCGCCCGGCGCGACGCGCTCAGCGTCGGGGAGGCCGAGTCGCCGGATCTCCCCGAGCACCCGGGCCGCCGCGCCCCCCTCGGGATGCGCGTGGAAGCGCGCCGCGAGCGCCCGGCTCTCCGCCTGCGCGGCGGCCCGGCGGGGGTCGCCCGTGGCGAGCACCTCCCGGAGTCGCTCGAGCGTCTCGCTCCACGTGCGCTGCACGCGCCCGGCCGCGGTCACCTCGAGCGGCTCGTAGAGGCCGCGCGTCAACGTGTAGCGCTCGAGATCCGGGGCGAACCAGACGATCGGGCCGCCCGTGAGCGCGAAATCGAGCGCGAGCGACGAATAGTCGGTGATGACGGCGTCGAAGCCCGCGAGCAACGGGGTGATGTCGCGAAGCACGTCGGAGCCGAGGAGGTGCACGCTGGGCTGCGCGATCTCGTAGGCCCCGGCCCCCAGCCGATGCGAGCGGATCACGAGCCGTGCGCCGAGTCGCTGCAGGGCTGCCTGGATCTCCGCCGCTTCCTCTGGCGTCGGCGCCGCCGGGTCGGGCTCGCCGTCGCGCCAGGTCGGAGCGTAGAGCACGAGTGGCTCGACGCCCGGTTCGAGGCCGATGAGCGCGCGCAGCTCCGCGCGGGAGCGATCCGCCATCCCAGCGTCCCGCGCCGCGGCAGCGAGTTCATCGTCGCGGGGGTCTCCCAGCACCCGCACCTTCCCCGGCGCGACACGATACGCCGTGCGCAGGCGGCCGGCGGCCTCGAGGGAACCGGCGACGTAGAGTTCGACGCTCCGCGATCCGGCCGCGTACATGCGCCGGAGCAGCGCCCGGAGGGGCGCCGGACCGCTGACGCTCGTGGTCACCGGCGCATCGAAATGCAGCCGCTTGAGGGGGGACCCGTGACCGAGGTGGATGATCCGCGCTCCCCGCTGCCCGAAGCGGTTAACATCGCCGAGCCCGTGCGTCACGACGAGCATTCGCGCGCGCAGGGTGGCCCAGAAGCCGGCCCACGAGTCGCGCGGCACCGGCGCGAAGCCCGCGCGTCGCGCACGCTCGGCGTCGGCTTCGGCCTCGGGGCTCGCGTCGAGCGACCTGCCGGGAACCGCCCAGAGGATCACCGCGGCCGGATCGGATCGCCGGAGCTCGCGAGCGAGCGCCAGCGCCCCCTCGCCGACGCCGATGCCGCTGCCGAACACCCAACGGGCGTCGACCCTCGGCACGAACCAGGAGAGCAGCGCGCCGAGCGCGTAGGCCGGCGCGGCCCAGAGCTTCGCGAGGTTCCCGCGCGCGAAGCTGAATCCGCGGGTCTTCGTCACCCGCACCAGTCTACGCAGGGAACCCCGCCGGCACTGCGCGACGAGTTCGTCTGCGCGCGCCGGCGGGGTGCGATCCCGAAGCGTCGATTACCACTCCATCTGGCCGAGGGTGACCTCTGCCTCGTACTGCGTCCCGTCGCGGTTGTACCCGATCGTGACCTCGGTTCCCGCCGCGTACATGCGCACGAGGGCGGTCACCGTCGTGAACGAGTCGGCGCGCGCGCCGTTGATCGAGGTGATGACGTCACCGGGCTTCAGGCCGGCCTTCTCGGCCGGGCTTCCCGGGCTGACCTCGCCGACGACGCCGCCGGCCGCATTCGTCGTGCTGGCCTCGGTCGTCTGCGTGACGCCGAGCAGCCCGTGCGACGGCTGCTCCCCCGCGATCAGCGCGTCGGCCACCCGTACGGCGAGGTTCGAGGGCACCGCGAATCCGAGCCCGTCGGAACCGGCCGTGCCGTCGGACGTGTTCGCCGACGCGAGCGCGACGTTGATGCCGATCAGCTCGCCCTGGCCGTTCAGCAGCGCGCCGCCGGAGTTCCCAGGGTTGATTGACGCATCGGTCTGGATGACCGGGATCGCGACGCGTGAACGGCTCGGCTGGAGCTGCTGCTGTTGCTGCTGCTCGCCGTTCGGCCCCTGGAACTCGAACCACGGGAAGGGGCTTTGCTCCTGCTCGCGCTGGCCGGGTGCCTGCTGCTGATTCTGATCGTTCACCCCGCCGTCCTGGGACTCCTGCTCGGGAACCATCGAGCTCGAGACCGAGATACCGCGGTTCAGAGCGCTCACGACCCCGCTCGTCACGGTGTTCGAAAGGCTGAGCGGCGCGCCGATCGCGACCGCGAGGTCGCCCACGTTGATCTTCTGGGAATCGGCCACATGGATCGGAGTGAGGTTCGTCGCGTCGACCTTCACGACCGCGATATCGGCGAACGGGTCCGAGCCCACCAGCTTGCCCGGGAGCAGCGTTCCGTCGCTCAGCTGCACCTGGATCTGCGGGTTCGCCGTCTCGCCTTCGAGCGTCGCGACGTGCGCATTCGTGATGATGTAGCCGTCGGACGTGTAGATGACGCCGGAACCGCTGCCCGCGCTCGTCGGGCCCGATACCTGCAGCGTGACCACGCTCGGCGTGCCCACGGCGGCCACCCCCGTGATCGCCGTCGCCGTGTCGAGGTTGTTGAGCGTGAGCGACCCCCCAGCCGCCTCGGCCTGAACCACCTGCTTCGGCGTCATGTTGTGCGCGACGACCGCCGCGGTCCCGCCGCCGACGAGGCTGCCGAGGAGCGTGCCAATAGCGATACCGGCCACCAGGCCACCGTGACGCTGCGGCGCGCGCTCGGGAGCGGGTGCGGTCGCCGCGAACGGGGCGGGCGCGCTCGCCGCGGGCGGGGCGGGCGCAACCGGCACCGTCGCCTGATCCGCGATCGGGGTGATCGGCGGTTGCGGGTACGACTGCGGCTGCGGCTGCGGCTGCGGTTGCAGTTGTTGCTGTGGCTGCGGCTGCGGCTCTTCGGGGCTCATGCTCATCGGGGTCTCCCTCTCTCGTGCTGCCAGCTTGCCGCTCAATCCTATGAATGAGATATAAACCGCCTGCACGAACGCTGGACTTCCCGGAGCGGCATCGCCCTGTCGGGCTCCCGGGCCGCCCCGCTCACCGCCGCGGCTCGCGCAGCGCGCGGCGCCCGCGCATGACCTGGGCGGCCGCCGTGAAGCCGCCGACCAGGAGTAACGCACCGGCCCCGAGTATCGGGAGCCGGCTGTCGCCGGCGCCGGTCTCGGGAAGCGAGGCCGGCTCCGGCTCCGGCTTCGGCTTCGGCATCGACTCCGGCTGAGGCTTCGGCTCCGGTTCCGACCACGGCTCCAGTTCGGGCTCCATCCTCGGCTCCGGCACGAGCACGCGGGTCGTCTCGTTCTCGATCCCGCACTCGCCGCGGGCGATCGGGATCGACGCTCCATTCGCAGCGCTCGTGAATCCGAGCGTCTCGACCCACCAGATGGTCGCTCCGTGCGCACGCTGTGTCGTGAACCCCGGCGATTCCACCTCCCCCAGTTCCCGCACCGGTACGGCCTCCGAACGGAACACCCGGTTCCCCGCCTCGCATACCGCGCGGCCCTGCGGATCACGGCGTGCGCTGAAGGCCTCGAACACGATCCAGTAGTCGGCCTCCGCGGCGAGGCGGCCCGAGATCGTCGCCGTATCGGTGACGACCTGACCGATGACCGCTTCGGGCATCGCCCGAGTCTCGACACCGGGGGCGTCGATCACCGTGCGTTCCTCGGGGATGCCGCACCGGCCCTGGGCGACGATGATGTCGCCCTGCCAATAGCGCTCGACCCAGAAGACCACGCCGGCCGATCTCGCTTCGACCGGATCGGTGGCGAAGCTTCCCTCACCGGTCACCGGGATGCGGGCGTCGCCGCGCCCCGCGCGTACGACCGGCTGCGCGGTGCAGCGCTCCTCCGCACTCATCGCATCCAGTTCCGCTGCGGTCCAGCGCAGCACGGCTCCCGGCTCGTCCGGATCCTCGAGCGGCTCCCAGTCCTCACCGTACTTCGGGCTGCCGGCATTCGGCTCGAGGTACGCCACCGCATCGACGGATCCCGGCTGCAGGATCCCCGCGGCGTTGCCGCTCACGATGATCGTGTCGGTGAGCGTGCCGCCGACCTCGGACTCCGCCTGCGCGCGCGAACTCAGCTCGAACATCGGCTGCGGTGCGGGCGCGTACGTGCCGCTGGCGGTGAGCGTGCCCGTGAGCGCCTCCGGCGTCGATGCGCCGGTGGCATAGGCCGAGCGCTGATCGCCGTCGGTCGCGGGCGTGAAGACCTGCACCTCGGGCTCCCATCCCCGGGTGCCCTCCGTCCGCCACTTCGCGGTCGCCTTTACTGTGAACGGAGCATCGGCGGGCACGGTTGGGCGGAAGGTGAACGCGCCTCCGTCGCGGCTCAGGCCCGACGCGATGGTCGTCGTGGTCGTCGTGGTCGTCGTGGTCGTCGTGGTCGTCTCCGTGAACTCCGCATTCTTCAGGGTGATCGACCGCACGCCGCCGGCGGGATAGGTCACGCGCCCCACCTCACCGCCGGCCTCGATCGACACCTCGAGCTGCCCGACGATCGGCTTCGGCGCGATCGGCGCAACCGCCTGCTCGGCAGCGGTCTCGATCATCGCGACCGCGCCGTCGTACACGGCTTTTCCCCTGGCGGTGGCCTTCAGGTTCGCGAGCCACCAGTCCATGCCAGTGTCGTTGCGGATGATCCACACCGCCGTCTGGACCTTCGCGGCCCGTGACGGGCTGGTCGTCTGCCCCCAGACGTCGAGAATGTAGTTGAGCTGCCGCATCCGCTTCGCCGAGGTCAGCGCCGGCGTCGTGCCCACGGCCCCGCCCTTCGCGGTCGCACGCGGCAACTCGTCGAGCACCTCGGCGCCGCGAAACGGCCCGACCGCGGTAACCGTCGAGCGCTCGATGCAGTACGCATTCTTCCCGTTCGACAGAATGAAGGCGCCGAGGTCGCCCCACCCGGGAATCTGCAGCATCGGGCCCCGCTCCGCGGTCACCGCGTTGGCGGCCGCCGGGCGGAGGAGCAGGTCGGGCACGGCGATGGCCGCGCCGGTCAGCACCGCGCCGACAAGCGCGAGTGCGAGCAGTGTGCCTGGCCGGGCATCGAATCCGATCGGCCGGAAGCGCGTACTGGTCATGAGGGTCCCTTCGGTCGTGGACACCCATGGTGCGCCGGCCGTGCGAGCCCGTTTCGGAGTTATCCACAGCCCGGCGACCCGGCCGATTCGCGCTGTTTCGGCGGCCGTGCTAAGCTATCTTCTTGTGCCGCGGGGTGGAGCAGTTCGGTAGCTCG
>JAGQTL010000193.1 GCA_020439035.1 Leucobacter sp.
TCGGGCTGCGGCAAGTCCACGCTGCTGCGCCTCATCGGCGGCCTCGACTCCCCGACGGCCGGCAGCATCACGCTCGACAGCGAAGGCGTGCAGGCCCACGACGACTCCACGGCGATCGCCTTCCAGGAGCCGCGCCTGCTGCCCTGGCGCACGATCGCGCAGAACGTCGCGCTCGGGCTGCCCCGCGGCACCCGCGGCAAGGCGGCGAAGGATCGCGTGGCCGAACTGCTCGACCTCGTGGGACTCACCCACGCCGCCGGCCAGCGCCCGCGCGAGGTCTCGGGCGGCATGGCGCAGCGCGCCTCGCTCGCCCGCGCGCTCGCCCGCAGCCCGCGCGTGCTGCTGCTCGACGAGCCGTTCGGCGCCCTCGACGCCCTCACCCGGCTGAAGATGCACGACCTGCTGCTCGACATCCACCGGGCGCAGCCCGCCACCATCGTGCTCGTGACGCACGACGTGGAAGAGGCGCTCTACCTCGCCGACCGCGTGCTGATGCTGCGCAACCTGCACGCGGCGGGGGCAGATGTCGATGCCGGCGCCGAACCCGAGCGCCCCCGCGCCAAGGTCGTCGCGCTCGGCTCGTCGTCGGGCCTCGGCGCGCTGGGCGGTTCGGCGCCCGCGCCGGATCCGGCACCCGCCCTCGAGGCCGAAGCGCCCCGCACCAACGGCTCGATCGCCCGACTCGTCACCGTGCCCGGCACGCGCCCCCGCGACCGTGGCGCCCGCGCCTTCACCGACCTCCGCACCAGCCTGCTCGAAGGGCTGGGCGTGCACAAACTCACCACCCACACCAACAAGGAGAACCAGTGAGTACCATCACCCGCCGCACCGTCAACCGGATCATCCCCGCGACCATCGTCGCCGGTCTCATGGCCATGGGCATGACCGCATGCGTGCAGGGCGAGAACAGCGGTAGCGCCCCCGCGGAGAGCGGCGAGAGCACGACGGGCGGCAGCGAGTGGTCGACCGACACGCTCGCGATCGACTGGGCCACCTACAACCCGCTCAGCCTGGTGGTGAAGGAGCAGGGCCTCATCGAATCCGCGCTCGGCGATTCGGTCTCCGTCGAATGGCTGCAGTCCGCCGGCAGCAACAAGGCCAACGAGCTGCTGCGCTCGGGCTCGATCGACGTCGGCTCGACCGCCGGCTCGGCCGCACTGTTCGCCCGCGCCAACGGCTCCCCCATCAAGGTGATCGACATCTACTCCCAGCCCGAGTGGTCGGCCATCGTGGTCGGCGCCGACAGCGACATCACCGATGTCGCCCAGCTCAAGGGCAAGTCGATCGCCGCGACCAAGGGCACCGATCCCTACTTCTTCCTGCTGCAGTCGCTCGAGCAGGCTGGCCTCAGCATCGACGATGTCGAGGTGCAGAACGTGCAGCACGCCGACGGCCGTTCGCTGCTCGAGGGCGGATCGGTGCAGGCCTGGAGCGGCCTCGACCCGATCATGGCCGCGGCCGAGGTCGAGTCGGGCGCGAAGCTCATCTACCGCAATGTCGACTTCAACACCTACGGCTTCCTCAACGCGACCGAGGAGTTCATCACCGATCACCCCGATGTGGCGCAGGTCGTCGTGAACGCCTACGAAGAGGCCCGCACGTGGGCGATCGCGCACCCGGATGAGACCGCGCAGCTGCTCGCCGACGCGGCCGGCATCGACCTCGCCGTCGCGAAGACCGTGATCGCCGAGCGCTCGAACCTCGACGTGTCGGGCGTGCCCGGCGACGCGCAGGTGAGCGTGCTCACGAAGATCTCGCCCATCATCGCCGAATCGGGCGACGTCGCGGGCGGCCAGCAGGCCCTCGACGCGGCGCTCGGCTCGATCGTCTTCGACCAGTTCGCGCTGAAGGCGACCGAGTGAGCGGTGACACGACCGCGGTCGCGCGTGCGACCGATTCCGCAGGGGCGGCGCAGCAGCGCACGCCCCTGCGGCCGTCGCCGGTGCGGCCGGTCGCGCGGCCGGTCGCGCCCCTGTGGTCGCGCACGTGGGTCAAGGTCGCGGGCGGCTTCATCGTTCCGCTGATCGTCATCGCGGCGTGGCAGTTCGTCACGGCGAGCGGCATCGTGCCGCCCTATCGGCTGCCCGGCCCCTGGTCGGTCATCGAGGCGGGCGCCGAGCTCGTGCAGCGCGGCGAGCTCTCGATGCACATCGCGATCTCGGTGCAGCGCGTGTTCATCGGCTTCGTGATCGGTTCGCTCATCGCGCTCGCGTTCGCCGCGGTCGTCGGCCTGTCGCAGGCCGGCAACGTGCTGCTCGCGCCGATCCTCGTCGCCGTCCGCGCCGTGCCCTCGCTCGCGTGGGTGCCGCTCCTGATCCTCTGGCTCAAGGTCGGCGAGGAGTCGAAGATCACGCTCATCGCCATCGGCGCCTTCTTCCCCGTCTACACCACGGTGGCGGACGCCCTGCGCCAGGTGAACCCGCAGCTCGTCGAGGCCGGGCGCACCTTCGGGCTGCGCGGGTGGTCGCTGTTCCGCACGGTGCAGCTGCCGGCCGTCGTGCCGTCGGTCGTCTCGGGGCTGCGCCTCGCGCTCGCGCAGGCCTGGCTGTTCCTCGTCGCCGCCGAACTGCTCGGCGCTTCCATGGGCCTCGGTTGGATGCTGAGCGATTCGCAGACCAGCGGGCGGGTGGATCGGATCCTACTCTCGATCGTGCTGCTCGCCCTGCTCGGCACCATCACCAACGCGATCCTCGTGCTCTTCGAGCGCGCCGTGCTGAAGCGGTGGATGTGACCCTTCAGCCCCGGCATCAGTACAGTTCAGTGAAGGAGAAGATATGAGCGAGCACCAGTTCGGGTTCCGCACCCGCGCCCTCCATGCGGGCGGCACGCCCGACGCGACCACCGGGGCACGGGCCGTGCCGATCTACCAGACCACGTCGTTCGTGTTCGACGACGCGAAGGATGCGGCGAGCCTCTTCGCCCTGCGCAAGTACGGCAACATCTACTCCCGCATCGGCAACCCGACCGTCGCGGCGCTCGAAGAGCGGATCGCCTCGCTCGAGGGCGGCATCGGCGCGGTCGCGACGTCGAGCGGCATGTCGGCCGAGTTCATCACCTTCGCCGCGCTCGTCGGCCAGGGCGATCACATCGTCGCGTCGGCCCAGCTCTACGGCGGCACGGTGACGCAGCTCGACGTGACGCTGCGCCGTTTCGGCGTCGACACCACCTTCGTGGCGGGCTCTGACCCCGAGGAGTTCCGCAAGGCGATCCGCGCGAACACCAAGGCGGTCTACGTCGAGGCGATCGGCAATCCGGGCGGCGAGATCTCGGACATCGAGGGGCTCGCGGCCGTGGCGCACGAGGCGGGCGTGCCGCTCATCGTCGACGCGACGCTCGCGACGCCCTACCTGATGCGCCCCATCGAGCACGGCGCCGACATCGTGATCCACTCGGTCACGAAGTTCCTCGGCGGCCACGGCACCACGCTCGGCGGCGTCGTCGTCGAGGCCGGCACGTTCAACTGGGGCAACGGCAAGTTCCCGACCATGACCGAGCCGGTCGCCTCCTACGGCGACATCCGCTGGTGGGACAACTTCGGCGAGTACGGGTTCCTGACCAAGCTGCGCAGCGAGCAGCTGCGCGACATCGGCCCCTCGCTCAGCCCGCAGGCGGCGTTCAACCTGCTGCAGGGCGTCGAGACGCTGCCGCAGCGCATCGACGCGCACGTGGCGAACGCCCGTGTCGTGGCCGAGTGGCTGGCGAGCGACCCGCGCGTGTCGTTCGTCACCTGGGCGGGGCTCGAGGGGCATCCGCACCGCGAGCGCGCCCAGAAGTACTTCCCACTCGGCCCCGGCTCGGTGTTCGCGTTCGGCGTGCGGCCCGCGGGCGAGTTCGAGACCGAGGCCGAGCGGCTCGAGGCCGCCCGCGCCACGGGCGAGACGTTCATCGAGTCGCTGCAGCTCGCGAGCCACCTCGCCAACATCGGGGATGCCCGCACGCTCGTGATCCACCCCGGATCCACGACCCACCAGCAGCTCTCCGACGAGCAGCTGACCGCGGCCGGCGTGCCGGCCGACCTCATCCGCATCTCGGTCGGCATCGAAGACCCCGAAGACATCGTGTGGGATCTCGACCAGGCCCTCACCATCGCGACAGGAGCAACCCGATGAGCAGCGAGCAGCAGCCCACCCGCACCTGGCAGGGCCCGAGCGCGGTCAAGCGCCTCGGCATCCTGCGCCGCGCGAAGTCGATCGCGATCGTCGGAGCCTCGAACAACCCGGCGCGCGCGAGCTACTTCGTCGCGACCTACCTGCTGTCGAGTTCGCCCTACGATCTCTACTTCGTCAACCCGGTCGCCGACGAGATCCTGGGGCAGAAGGCGTACGATTCGCTGGCCGATCTGCCGGTGGTGCCCGACATCGTCGACGTGTTCCGCAAGCACGACGACCTGCCCGGCGTGGCGCAGGAGGCGGTCGACGTGGGCGCGAAAGCGCTGTGGCTGCAGCTCGGCTCGTGGAACGAGGAGGCCGCGGCCATCGCCGAGGCCGCGGGGCTCGACGTGGTGATGGATCGCTGCGTCAAGATCGAGCACGCGCGCTTCCACGGCGGCCTGCACCTCGCCGGCTTCGACACCGGCGTGATCTCGTCGAAGCGGCAGGTCGTCGCGCGGTAGCTGGATCCTGGGACCTGGATCCTGGATCCTGCGACTCCGGCTTCGCCGCCGCGCAGGATGACGAGGGGAGGCGCCGCGCGCTCTCACACCTGCGCGGCGCGATCCTCCGCGTCGTGCTGGGCTGCGGCCCGCACCTCGTCGCGGCGGCCCGCGTCGGTGAGTGCGAGGCCCGAGGCGCTCGCCGAGAACAGGTGCTTGAGCGCGCGCGTGAGCGGGCGGAACCCCTCGGTCGCGACCGCGACGTCGGGCGACGAGTGGTCGAGGCCGAGCGCCGAGAGCGCATCGCCGATCGCGCCGGCCGCGAGGTAGTCCTCGACGGCGAAGCCGCCCTCGCCATCGCCCACGAGCACGAGGTTGATCGCGGTGCGACCCCCGCGGGCGACCTGCTCGGCGTACACGGCCTTCGCCGTCGCGGTTGCGTTGCGCAGCGAGGCCACAAACACCAGCGGCGCGTGCGGCAGCGCGGCGGCGTCGGCTGCCAGCAGCGAGGCCTCCGACGGCTCCCCCTCGGGCGCCGCCCCGATCGCATCCACCACCACCACGATGCCCGACTTCGCGAGCTGTCGCAGCCCTGCGGCACCCCATCCGAGTCGCACCTGGTACGTCTGTTGCGCGCGTGAATCAGCCATGCCGCCAGCCTATGACCGCACGGTCCGCCGCACAGCCGCGCGCGTTACCGGGCGTCATGTAGCGAACGCCCCCAGCCGGATCCCGACCCGAGGCGTAGAATATATGGCATGGCATACGAGGTGAAGAAGACGGAAGAAGAATGGCGCGCGCAGCTCGGTGAGGAGCAGTACGCGGTGCTGCGACAGGCCGCGACCGAGCGAGCATGGACGGGCGAACTGCTCGACGAGGAGCGCGAGGGCTTCTACACCTGCGCGGGGTGCGGCAATGAGCTCTTCCGCAGCGGCACCAAGTTCGAGTCGCACTGCGGCTGGCCGAGCTTCTACGAGTCGGTGCGACCCGATGCGGTCGAGCTGCTCGAGGATCACTCGCACGGCATGGAGCGCACCGAGGTGCGCTGCGCCCGCTGCGGCGGCCACCTCGGCCACGTGTTCCCCGACGGCTTCGGCACGCCGACCGGCAATCGCTACTGCATGAACTCGCTCTCGCTGAGTTTCACGCCCGAGGCGTAGGCCGCGGTGCCCGAAGCACCGAGCCCTCGGCGAGGGGCTCGTGCTGCGGCGCGCCCGCGACTCCGCACGGCCCCGACGATCGCACAGGCATTCGAAGTCGATCATCCGCCCGTCCGCCGCGCAACGCAACCCCCGCTGACACACGGCGTCACGGTGCGCAACAGAACCTCACACAGCGTGCTTCACCCCTTCGATTTCGGTAGTTTCTGAGCATCGCCCCGCGGCACGCGCGGCGCGATCTACCGATCCAGAAGGGCACACCATGTCAGCATCATCGTCACCAACGCGTCAGCAGATCCGCTTCAACGCGTTCGACATGAACTGCGTTGCCCACCAGAGCTCGGGCCTGTGGCGGCACCCCTCCGATCAGGCGTGGCGCTACAAGGACATCGAGTACTGGCAGAACCTCGCGCAGATCGCCGAGCGCGGCCTCTTCGACAGCATCTTCATTGCCGACGTGCTCGGCACCTACGACGTGTTCGGCGGCAACGACCTGGCGGCGATCCGCAATGGCGCCCAGGTGCCCGTGAACGACCCGGTGCAGCTGGCGGCGATCATGGCCGCGGCGACCAAGGACGTGGGCTTCGGCATCACGGCCGGCACGGCCTTCGAGCACCCGGTGCCCTTCGCGCGCCGGCTCTCGACCCTCGATCACCTCACCAAGGGCCGCGTCGGCTGGAACGTCGTCACGGGCTACCTGCCGTCGGCCGCCCGCAACATGGGGCAGGACGACCAGCTCGAGCACGACGAGCGCTACGACCACGCCGACGAGTACCTCGAGGTGATCTACAAGCTGCTCGAGGGGTCGTGGGAAGACGACGCCGTGGTGCGGGATCGCGAGAGCGGCGTGTTCACCAATCCCGAGAAGGTGCACCACATCGGCCACCACGGCACCCACTTCAAGGTGCCCGGCATCCACCTCTCCGAGCCCTCGCTGCAGCGCACGCCGCTCGTGTTCCAGGCCGGCGCGTCGCCCCGCGGCATCCGCTTCGCCGCGCGCCACGCCGAGGCGATCTTCATCGCGTCGCCCACGAACGCGGTGGCACGCGAGAGCGTCAAGGCGATCCGCTCGGCGCTCGTCGACGCCGGCCGCTCCCCCGACGCCGCGAAGATCTACCTGCTGCTCACGGCGATCACCGACGAGACCGACGAACTGGCCCACGCGAAACACCGCGATTACCTGAAGTACGTGAGCCCCGAGGGTGCGCTCACCTTCCTCTCGGGCTGGATGGGCGTCGACCTCTCGCGGTACGAGCTCGACGAGCCGCTCGGCAACGTGCAGAGCAACGCGATCCAGTCGACGGTCGCCGCGTTCCAGGCCGACAATCCGGCCGGCCGCGCGTGGACGATCCGCGACATGGTCGAGTGGAACGGCATCGCGGGGCTCGGCGCGACGGTCGTGGGCTCGGGCGCCTCGGTGGCCGACCAGATGCAGCGGATCGTCGCCGAGACCGGTGTCGACGGGTTCAACCTCGCCTACGCGGTCACGCCCGGCACGTTCGAAGACGTGGTCGAGTTCATCGTGCCCGAGCTGCAGCGCCGCGGCGTCTACCAGACCGAGTACGCGCCCGGCACGCTGCGCAACAAGCTCTTCGGCGCCGGCGACCGGCTGCCCGACAGCCACCGCGGCTCGCTCTACCGCGTGGGGGGCCCGCTCTCGACCATCGACGACCGCGTGCGCGAAGGCGCCCTGGCGTTCGCCTGAGCGCGCCGCGGCGCTACGCGTCGGCGGTGACGGCGGTGCGGACGGCGGCCGGCTTCACGTCGAGCCGCCGCCAGCTGCCCCAGTAGACGAGCGCCGTCAGCAGTGATCCCGCCGTCGCGAGCGTCGTGACCGCGAGGTAGACGTTCCACTCGTTCACCGGGTCGCGCAGATCCATGCGGAGGCTCGCGGCCGCGAGCAGAGCGCCGATCAGCGCGAACAGCGTGGTGAGCCCGGCGAGGCCGACGACGAGGATCGTTCGGAGCGCCGGCACGCGCAGCTTCGGGGCGCGCTCGATGCGGCCGGCACGTAGCAGGAGGATCGCCGCGAGCGATCCGAGCGCGAGTGCGACGAGATCCGCGCCGATCGTGTCGGAGAGCCGGTGCCACTTCGCGATGAGCGTGTAGGCGCCGATGCCGGCGGCCCACGGCACCACGAAGAACATCACGATGCCGCGGGCGCGGTACGGCACCACGAGAAACACGGCGACGAGCACCGTCATCGCGATGGTCGTATGGCCCGAGGGGAATGACGGGCCCTTGAAGTCGCCCACGACCTCGATCAGTTCGGGGCGCGGCAGGATGAAGCGCTTGAGCGACTGCGTCACGATCTGCCCGCCCACGATCACGCCGACCGCGAGCACGGCCAGGAGCAGCTGGCGCCGCGCGAGCCCCACGATCGCGACGACGAGCGTCGCGATGCCGAGGCTCCAGATGGTGATGAGACCGAGCGTCTCGTTCGCCTCGTCGACGTCGGTCGCCGCGACCTGGTCGGCGCCGCGCAGCCCCGTGTTCTCGAACGCCTGCCCGAGCGGCGTGAGCACCATGAGCACGTAGACGGCGATGAAGAGCGCGACGGAGACGGCGATCAGCACCCACCAGCGCGTCGACCGGGGGGTGTCGGAAGAAGCAGACATGCGCTCAAGCATAGGCGAGGCGGTGCGCGCCGCGGTCTCTCTCAGTGGCTGGGCTACCAGGACTCGAACCTAGAATGACGGTACCAGAAACCGTAGTGTTGCCAATTACACCATAGCCCAATGGCGATGATCCGAAGCCCCGGAGAGCTCGGCACCAAGTGACCATCCTAACGGTTCACCGCGGCGAACTCAAAACCGCGCACGAGCCGGGTTGCGCGGGCCGCGCGGGCCGAGCGCGGGCCGCGCGTCACCGGATCAGCGTCTGCACCGGCTGCGTCACGGGCTCGGCCCCGCGGCCGTCGAGCGCGTCGATGTAGCGCAGCACGATGCCCTCGCGCAGCGCCCAGGGCGAGATCGTGAGCGTCTCGACGCCGAAGACCTTCATCGCCGTGCGCACCACGACGGCCCCGGCCATCAGTTGGTAGCCGCGCTCGGGCGTCACGCCCGGCAGATACTCGCGCACCGAGCCCGGCATCTCGCGCAGCGAGGGCTCCCACTCGCGCAGGCCCACGTAGTGCAGCGGGGCGAGATCCCCGGTCACCGGGTCGGGCGGCCCGCCGATGAGCCGCGCGAGCGAGCGGATCGTCTTCGAGGTGCCGACCACCCGCTTCGGGCGGGGCCGATCCGCGAATATCTCGTCGCGCACGCGCGTGAACTCGGCCCGCGCGTGGGCGCGCAAGGCCGAGACCGCCTCGCGGGAGGGCGGATCCTCGGCGAGGAAATGAATGGTGGATCGCCCGGCCCCGAGCGGCAGCGACACCTGCACGTCCGGGTACTCGTCGGCGCCCTGCGCGATCTCGAACGAACCGCCGCCGATGTCGAAGAGCAGGATCTCGCCCGCCGACCAGCCGAGCCAGCGCCGCACCGCGAGCATCGTGATCCGGGCCTCATCCTCCCCCGAGAGCACGCGCAGCGTCACCCCGGCCTCGCGCTCGATGCGCGCGAGCACCTCGTCGCCGTTCGCCGCCTCGCGGATCGCCGAGGTGGCGGTCGCGATCATGTCGTCGACCCCGATCTCGGCCACCATCTGCACCGCGTCGCGGATCGCGAGGATGATCCGCTCGATCCCCTCCTCTACGATCGCGCCGTCGTCGTCGAGGTAGCGCATCAGCCGCAGCACCGAGCGCTGCGAGTGGTAGGGAACCGGGCTCGCGCCGGGGTGGGCATCCACCACCAGCAGGTGCACGGTGTTTGAGCCGACGTCGATCACTCCGAGGCGCATGCAACGAGCTTACTGGGCGCGCGCCACGGCGACACCGCGGGGGCACCGCGGGCGTGCCACGGCGACACCGCGGGGCACCGCGCTACGGCGCCGCTACGCTGGAGCCATGAACCCACTCGGGAAGGATCCGCTTGCGAAGCCGGCGAGTGCCGCGAGCCCAGCAAGCCCTGCGGACCCCGACGGCCTCGCGGTCTTCGCGATCGACCCCGCTGCGTCCGTTCCGCCGTTCCGGCAGCTGCACGACGCCGTCGTCGCAGCGGTGACCGACGGCCGCCTGCTGCCCGGCGAGCGCCTCCCCACCGTGCGCGCTCTCGCCGCGCACCTGGGCCTCGCCGCGAACACCGTCGCGAGCGCATACCGCTCGCTCGAGGCCGCCGGCGTGGTCGAGGGCCGCGGGCGCGCAGGCACCTTCGTGCGCCTGGGCGACGACCCCATCGAGGCCCGGGCACGCGTTATCGCGCTCACGGCGGCGGCGGAGCTCCGCGCGCTCGGCATCGCGAAGGATCGCGCCCTCGCACTCCTCGGCGACGCCTACGAGGCGGCGGAGGCGACGGCGGCGATCGGGGCGGCAGAGGCAACGGCGGCGGGGGCGGCCGATGCAACCCTGACGGCAACCGACCCGCGCTGATCCCCAATCGCGTCAGGCGAACGGCCCGACGCGCTTCACCCGGATCACGGCATCGCCCGCCTCCTCGGAGGCAGCGAGATCCACCACGCCCTCGATGGCCCAGTCGTGGTCGCCGGCCGGGTCGTCGAGCACCTGGCGGAACCGCCACTCACCGGCGCCCGGGTCGATCCGCAGCAGCGCGGCCGAGCGCGCGGCGGCACCCGTGCCCATGGAGTCGTACTCGGCGAAGTAGGCGTCGAGCGCGTCGGCCCACTCCTGCTCGCCGAAGCCGTGCGCGCCGTCGAGCGCCACGAGCTCGTCGAGCCGATCGAACGCCGCGGCCCGCACCCGCCGAAAGATCGCGTTGCGCACCATCACGGTGAAGGC
>JAGQTL010000194.1 GCA_020439035.1 Leucobacter sp.
TGGAACTCGAGGTCGCGGGACTCGTTCACCTGCCTGATGTTCTCGACGGCCTGCTGGTCGACCGATTCTACGGCGAGGTGCACCTCGTGCAAGCGCTCCTCCGGATTGCTCCAGAACTGGGGATTGCGCGAGATGTCACCGTAGTAGTCGTCGGCGACGGCCTTCGTGAGCTTCGTGAGCGTGTCGCGGTACTGCGCGGTCAGCAGCCGCAACTGCTGATCGGTTCCCCGCGTGCGCACGCGGGTGAAGAGTTCGGAGAGGTGGTTCACGAGCGACTGGATGCGCGCGCCGAGACCGGCATCAGTGCCGTTGGCGCTGACCGCCGCACCGCGATCCTGCAGGTCGTCGATCGCCTTCCTCACGAACTCGCCGTCTTCGCCCTGGAGCGCCGCGGCGAGCTGCTTCTCGAGGGCGTGCGGCGAGCCGAGTGCTCGGGACTTCTTGCGTGCGCGTGCGCCGAGGGTGATGACCAGCGTCACGGCCGCGAGACCGAGGAGGGCGAAGCCGATGGCGAGCGCGACGAATCCGCCGTCGACGGGCGCGCCGCTCGTGCCACTGCCCGGGCCGTCGGGGGTCGAGGGCGAGGCCAGGGTGCTGGCGACAGCCGTCACGGCGTCACCGCCGTCCGCGGCGTTCTGGCCGTAGAGCGAGGCGCTGATCCCTGCGGCGTCGCCGTCCGAAGCCACCGCGAAGCGATCCTTCGTCGGCCGGTCCTCGATCACGATCACGGTGTCGGCGCCGCTGTGCTGCTTCAGCGCCTCGGCGATCGAGAGCGACGAGACGCTCTGCGCCTGATCCGGCTCGGGGATCACGGCCACCTGCACGCCAACGGGCAGCGCCGCCTGCAGGTCCGAGGCATTCGCGATCGATGCGCCGTCGTACAAGCACACGGGCTGCGATCCGCACGCCGTGATGATGCTGTTGATATCCGTTGCCATGCCAGTGCGCACCTAGAAGTTGTTCATGACCGACTGGAACGTCTCGGTGATCTTGGTCGGATCGCTCGCGTCGAACACTTGGCCGCCCGATGCGCGGGCAAGCTTCTGCAGCGAATCGACGTCAGCGCCGCTCGAATAGGCGATGGCGAAGATACGCACCGGTCGATCGTTGCCGCCCTCGCGGTTGTCGGCATTGATCTTCTGCACGAGCGAATCGAGCGTGGTCATCGAGTCGGTGTCCTCGCCGTCGGAGAGCACCACGATGGCGTTGATCCGGCCGGTCTCGGCGTGCGCCTTCATGTAGTCGTATGCGGCGTCGATGGCGTCGTAGAGCGGCGTGCCGTTGCGCTGCGCGTAGCGCAGGTCTTCGATGTCGCCCTTGAGTCCTTCCTTGTCGCCGCCGAGCGGGCCGAAGTCGCGCACGACGCCGATGCCCCAGAGCGTCTGGCCGTCGACGTTCGATCCGATGTCGGTGGTGAACGCCCACACGCCGATCTCATCTGCGGCGCGCACCTGCCCGAGGGTCGCGGTCGAGCCCTCGATCGCGCCGTCGAGACGTGTCTTGCCGCCGCCGATCTCCTCGTCCATCGAGCCCGAGATGTCGATGAGCTGGAGGATGGCCGAGGGCTTCCGGATCTTGGCCCACTGGTCGAGCGCGGCGGAGACGACCTCGGGCGCGGGCTGCGGCAGCGTGACCGCGGGCTGGCTCGTGTCGATGCCGACGTCGGCATTCAGATACCCGCTCGCGTCGACGGAAGCGTCGAGCGGGCGGAAGCCGTACTTCGGCAGCACCTCCTGGGCGTCCCGCGTATGGAGGAACGACACGAACGTCTCGGCGGCCTGCTTCTGCTCGGGCGTCACCCATTTCGCGCCGAGCACGACGGCCGGATTGTCGCTCCACATCGATCCCTCGCTCGGATACACCGCGACGAGCTTCTCGTCCGGCGGCGTGAGCTGCTCGCCCGGTTGCACGGTGTGGGAGTCGGGATTGCCGATGTTGTAGTTGTAGAGAGAGGTCTCTTCGAGCGCGATCGCGCTGACGTACGAGGAACCGGAACCGGACGCCCGGTCCACGAGGTTCTGCAGCACCTTGCCCGTCGTGTCGCCGTAGTGGATCGCGCCCGATTCGAACGCCTTCGAGAACGCCTCCGACTTCTTCACATCGGCAGCCGTGAGATCCTTCGCCTTGCCGCTCGCCGCGTAGGACTGCATGAGCAGCATCGACAGGCCGGTGGTCGAACTGTTCGGGTTGGTCTTCGCGATCTTGAACGAGCCCCAGATCGGCTTGCCCACCGAACCCCAGCCCGCCGGATCCTCGATCAGCCCCTTGATGTCGGCGATCCCGAGCGGTTTGCCGGGGTAGTCGAGCGCCTTCGCCATCGACTCGGGAACGCCGAAGACCACCGGCGTCTTCGTGAAACTCTCGGCCCCGGCGACGACCTTTTCGCCGGCGATGGAGGCGACACGATCGGTCCACACCGTCGACGCAGGCGACCATACGCTCGGCGCGGTCGCCTCTCCGAGTGCCCAGGTCTCCGTCGAATCGGAGAGGTATTGGGCGGCCTTGCCCGATGCGACGTTGATCGGGTGGATCGTGGCGCACTCCGGCAGCGCCGCGTGCTCGGGCGACTCCTTGAACCTCGCCCCGAGCTCATCCATGAGATTGACCTTCTCCGAGGAGGTGGCGACGATCACCGAGACGCAGCCGTCGTCGACGGTGCCGCCTGGGTTGCGGCCGAAACCCGAGCCGGACCCGCTGCACCCCGAGAGCGCGAGCGCAGTGGCGGCCGCGAGCGCGAGTGCGGCGGTCATCGGGCGTCTGGATACGAGGTGGGTCATCATTGGCGCTTTCGGGCTTCGGGATCCGCCTGGGACGGGTGGTTCTGCTCTTCAGTCTCCCATGCCGCCGGGCTCGGGAGATGGTTTTTCGCTTGAAGCTTGCGCGGTGCGATGGCGTTGATCCGGATCGATCCGCGGGTCTTCACGTGCGCTGCAGTCTGCCGGATGCCTCCGACATTCGGGTTCTCGACGGGGGATGAGCGGCCCGGACGGCAGCGGGAAAGGCAGTGGGAACAGTGAATGTCGGGGGGTCGCGGTAGCGTCGTCGCAAGACGGATTCGAGGAGGGATCGCGCATGTTCATTCAGCATTCGAGCGACGGCTCGCCGCGGCTCGTGACGAGCGCGAGCGATCTGACCGCCGCGAGCACCTGCGAGTTCGCGTTTCTGCGCCGCGTCGACGCGCGGTTCGGGCGCGACGTCGAGGTTCCGCCCGACGACGATGCGATGATGGAGCGCGCGGCTCGGCTGGGCGATGCGCATGAGGCGCGGTTGCTTGCCGCGTACCGCGCCGAGCTCGGAGATGGCGAGGCCGGGCGACCCGGGGGTGTGGTCTCCGTGGCGCGCGCCGACTCGCGTGACGAGGCGGCGCTGCTCGCCGCGCAGGAGCTCACGGTCTCGGCGATGCACGGCGGGGCGGACGTCGTGTTCCAGGCGACCTTCTTCGACCCCGCCCAACGGCCGGCCGGCGCGGAACCGGGCGACCCCGCCATCGGGTTCATCGGTTACGCCGACTTCCTCCGACGCATGCCGTCGGGCGCCTACGAGGTGCAAGACGCGAAGCTCGCGCGCCGCGCGAAGGTGACCGCGCTCATGCAGCTGGCGGCATATGCGGAGCAGCTCGAGCGCGTGGGCGTCGCGGTCGCCGCGCATGCGACGCTGCTTCTGGGCGACGGGGCCCGTTCCACGCACCAGCTCGTCGATGTCGCTCCCGTGTTCCGCTCGCGCCGCCGGCGGTTGAACGAGATCCTGCTGGATCGCGCGCGGGCGACCGGCGGCGACGGGCGGCGCGAGAGCGCCGCACCCATCACCTGGGGCGCGGCGGGCATCGCGTTCTGCGGGCAGTGCGAAGTCTGCCTGCCGGAGGTCGAGCGCACGCGCGACCCGCTGCTCATCGCAGATATCCGCGTGAGGCAGCGGAACGCCCTGGTAGCGGCGGGGTACGACACGATCGATGCCGTGGCCGAGCTCGCGCTGCGCGCGGCGCCACCATCGCCGCGCGCACTGGCGGCAGGCGGGTCCCGTCGAGCCGCCACCGTGAGCGCGCCTCCGCCGGTCGAAGGCATGGCGCCCGCGGTCATCGAGCGTCTCGCCTGGCAGGCCGCGCTGCAGGTCGATGCCGGGAGTGCGCCGATCCCACCGGTGCGCGTGGTCGATCCGTCGGCTCTCGCTGCCATACCCGCGCCGAATCCCGGCGACCTCTTCTTCGATTTCGAGGGCGACCCACTCTACCGCGAGCCGGGTGATAACGCATTCGCGCGCTGGGGCATCGACTATCTCTTCGGCATGGTCGATGCGTCCGAGCAGTTCACCGCGTTCTGGGCGCACGACCTCGATGCCGAACGGGAAGCACTCGAGCAGTTCCTCGCGCTGGTCGCGGAGCGGCGCGCACGGTACCCCGACATGCGCATCTACCACTACGCTCCGTACGAGCGCACGCATCTGGTCTCGATCGCTGCCCGTCACGGGGTCGGCGAGGCAGAGGTCGATCAGCTGCTTCGCGAGCATGTACTCGTCGACCTCTTCCAGATCGTCCGGAAGGCCCTCCGGGTGGGCTCGCGCTCGTATTCGATCAAGAAGCTCGAGCCGCTCTACATGGGCGATGAGCTCCGCGACGAAGGCGGAGTGACGAATGCGGCGCAGTCGGTGACCGAGTACGCGGAGGCGAGCGCACTCCTCGGTTCCGAGAGCGCCGCGGAACAGGCCGAGGGGCGCGCGCGCCTCGACGCGATCGCCGACTACAACCGCTACGACTGCGTGTCGACCTTGCGCTTGCGCGACTGGCTCCTGCGTCTCGCCGCGGAGTGCGGTGTGGTGCCGGCTCCCGCGACGCTCGCGGATGACGAGACCGAGCGCGGGGAGTTTGCACTCAGTCCGGTCGCGGTTGCCCTGGCGCGACACGAGGTGCTCGCCGAAGACCCTCGGGATCGAAAGGCGGCGGCGCTCGCCGGCAGCGCGATCGATTACTACCAGCGAGAGCAGAAGTCGTTCTGGGTCGCGCACTACGCGCGGCTGCTCGATCCGATCGAAGACTGGGCGGACACGCGGGATGTGATGGTGGTCGACGCGAGGGCCTGCGTCGTGGAGTCGGACTGGGAGGCGCCGACGGGGCGTCAGCGGAACCACCGGCGCACGCTCCGTCTGCGCGGAGAGATCGCACCGGGCAGCTCGCTCAAACCCGGCGCCGGCATCTACCTGGTATACGAGTATCCGCCGCCCGAGGGCCTCGCCGGCGACCGGACACCTGGCTCGAGAGGTGTGACGCGGCCGCTCGTCGTGCTCGAGCGCCATGACGACGGGGTGACGGTCGAGGAGCTCCGGTCGGCGGACGTGCCCGAATACGACGAACTGCCCATTGCGCTCACCCCCGGCCCCCCGCCGCGCCCGGGACAGCAGAAGCCCGCGATCGAGGAGTGGGGCGCGGCGCTCGTCGATGCGTTCGACCGCGGTGAGACGTTCATCGACCCCGTGTTCGACATCATGCGACGGGTGCCGCCGCGGCTCGAGGGCGGTGCCCCGCTCGTCTCGCCCGATTCGGATGAGGCGTTGCTCGCCGGCGATGGGTCGGAGGATCGGCGCATGATCGGAGCCGTGGTCGCGTCGCTGCGCAAGCTGCGGCATTCGACCCTGGCCGTCCAAGGGCCGCCGGGAACGGGTAAGACCTACCTTGCGGCGCGTGTGATCCGCGAGCTGGTGGAACGGGAGGGCTGGCTCGTCGGCGTCGTCGCGCAGTCGCACAAGGTCGTCGAGAATGTGCTCGAGGGAGTGGTGGCTGCGGGGCTCGATCCCGAGCAGGTCGGTAAAGCCCCGCAGGGGGGTCGGCTCGATCCCGAGGCGCCGCTACCCGCGTATACGGTGCTGGGAACCGGAGATC
Organism: Leucobacter sp.; assembly: GCA_020439035.1. Taxonomy (GTDB): domain Bacteria; phylum Actinomycetota; class Actinomycetes; order Actinomycetales; family Microbacteriaceae; genus Leucobacter. The sequence goes on from JAGQTL010000194.1 coordinate 5,870, forward strand.
AGGCCCGTTTTCTGCGCGACCATCGAGCGGCCGGCAGGGGAGCAGTCGTCGGTGGGACGGCCTGGGACTTCGCGAATGAGTCGCGGGTGCCCCGGAAGAGCCTCGATCTGCTCGTGATCGACGAGGCCGGGCAGTTCTCGCTCGCGCCGACCATCGCCGCATCCGTCGCGGCAGAACGGCTGCTGCTGCTCGGTGATCCGCAGCAGCTGCCGCAGGTCTCGCAGGGCTCGCACCCCGAACCCGTCGACACCTCGGCGCTCGGGTGGCTGCTCGGCGAGCATGACACACTCCCCGCCGATGCCGGCTACTTTCTCGCGGAGACGCGCCGCATGCGCCCCGAACTCGCGAGCATCGTGTCCGAGCTCTCCTACGATGGGCGGTTGCATGCGCATCCGAGCGCGGGGCTGCGCACCGTCGACGGCGCGGGCCCGGCCGGCCTGATCTGGCATCCGGTCGATCACTCGAACAACGCGACATCGTCGACGGAGGAGGCGGAAGAGGTCGTGCGCATCGCTCGAGGCGCGTTGGCCGGTGTGCTGCACGAGCCCGGTCGGCCTCCCCGCGCGCTCGAAGAGGCCGACGTGATCGTCGTCGCCCCCTACAACGCGCAGGTCGAGCGCATCGCCGAGGCGCTCGGCGCGGCGGGCTTCAGCGAGATCCGCGTGGGCACGGTGGACAGGTTCCAGGGGCAGGAGGCGGTGATCGCCATCGTCTCGCTCGCGGCTTCGAGCGCCGAGGATGTGCCTCGGGGCATGGAGTTCCTGCTCATGCGCAACCGGCTGAACGTGGCGATCAGTCGAGCGCAGTGGGCGGCGCACCTCGTCTCATCGTCTCGGCTGGGCCAGGGGCTGCCCGCCAGTGCCGAGGGCGTCGCGGCGCTCAGCGGCTACCTTCGGCTCACCGAACGCGGGCGGGTAGCGTAGAAGCATGAGACCTTCCAGCCGCTCGCGCATCCCCGCGTTCGACGTCATGCGGATCACCGACGAAATCGCTCGCCGCCGGCTCGCCGGCCACGATGTCGTGTCGCTGTGCGCCGGGGAGCCGAGCGCGAGGCCCGCGCCCGGCACGCTCAAGCCGGCCGGGTACACGGGGCCGCTCGGGACCACGCCGCTGCGCGAAGCCATCGCCGGCCACTACCGCACCTGGTACGGGGTCGAGGTCGACCCCGGCCGCGTTGCCGTCACCACGGGATCGTCGGGCGCGTTCCAGCTCGTGTTCCTCGCCGCGTTCGACCCCGGCGATCGTGTCGCGCTCGCGAGTCCGGGCTACCCGGCCTACCGCAACATCCTGACCGCGCTCGGCGTCCAGGTGGTCGAGATCCCTACCGGTGTCGACACCCGGTACCAGCCGACGCCGGCACTGCTCGATGCGGCAGTGGCGGCTCACGGCGAACTCGCGGGACTCATCGTCGCCTCCCCGGCGAACCCAACGGGTACCATGCTCAATCGCACCGAACTGGCTGCGCTCGCGGAATGGTGCCGGGCACGCGACGTGCGACTGATCAGCGACGAGATCTACCACGGCATCACCTTCCCGGCCCCCGGGCAGCCCGACCCGCGGGGGGTCTCGGCCGCGGAACTCGATCCCGAGGCGATCGTCATCAACTCGTTCTCGAAGTACTGGGGGATGACCGGCTGGCGGCTCGGCTGGGCGATCCTCCCGCCGTCCCTCGTCGCTCCGCTTGAGGCCCTGGCCTCGAACTTCGCGCTCTCGCCACCCGCGCCGGCGCAGGAGCTCGCCATGCGGGCCTTCACCGAGGAAACCTATGCGGAACGAGACGCGGTGGTCGACGGTTTCGCCCGCGCGCGCGAGCTCATCCTCGACGCCGAGCCCGCGCTCGGCTGGGGCACCGCGGCGCCGAGCGACGGCGCGTTCTACTACTACTCGGAACTCGGCCCGCTGCTCGAGCGGTATGGGAGCGCGACCGAATACGCCCGCGTGCTGCTCGAACGGGCCGACGTGGCCGTCGTGCCGGGCGTCGACTTCGACCCCGTCAACGGCGACCGCGCGGTGCGGCTCAGCTACGCCGCGGGCGAGGCCGCAGTGGCCGAGGCGCTCGAGCGCATCCTCCGCTTCCAGTCGGCCTGAGCGGAACGCCCGGCGGTCTCAGGCGGTCTCGGGAGGTCGCGGCGGTCGTAGGGGGCCGCGGCGGCCGCAGGCGGTCTCGGGTCGGCACGCGCCAGCCGCTGCCGAATCACGGCTCGAGGCGGGCTGGCGTGCCCGCGGCGATCGGATCAGGGCTCGATACGGATCGGCGTGCCCGCCGCGATCCCCGTGCGCGCCTGCAGCGCGTCGTCCACGGCGATGATCTGCGCCGCGGGGTCGGCCTGCGCTTCGGAAGCGAGACCCAACTCGGCGATCACCGCGGCCTCGGCGCCTTCGAGCGCGAAGACGATGCCCGTGATCGACTCGATCAGCGGCTCGGGTAGAGCCGCACCCGTCCGAGCGAGCACGGATCGGGTCGCAGCGGCGAGGAGTTCCGGTGCGGCAGGATCCGCCACGCGTTTCCCCACGCGAGCATACGAGACACCGTCTCCCGAGAGGCCTTCGCACACGACCTCCGAGCCCTCGACCGTCACCCGCAAGTCGAGCACGTTCGATCCGGAAGACGGGGGAAACGACGAACCCGCCCCCTCTGTCGCCAGAGGAAGCGGGTTCGACTTGTCGAAGCTGAACTTCAGATCCATGCCTCCAAGCCTACCGCTCACCGGGTCGGCGGCCGTGCGGCACCGAGGCGAGCGCGGCACCGAGGCGAGCGCGGCACCGAGGCGAGCGCGGTCCCGAAGCGAGCGCGGCACCGAACGCCTTACGCGTTGGCGGCGACGACCTCGTTGTAGGGGGTGTAGGCGAGCTCGGGGAACGCCTCGGCCACGCCGTGGTTCGTGATGATCCCTTCGTGCGCGTTGAGGCCCTTGGCCAGCGCCTCGTCGTCGGCGAGCGCCTTCGCCCAGCCCTTGTCGGCCAGCGCGACCACGTAGGGCAGCGTCGCGTTCGTGAGTGCCGCGGTCGAGGTCTCGGGCACCGCACCCGGCATGTTCGCCACGCAGTAGTAGATCGAGTTGTGCACCTCGAAGGTGGGGTCGTCGTGCGTGGTCGGGCGCGAGTTCTCGAAGCAGCCGCCCTGGTCGATCGCGATGTCGACGAGCACCGAGCCCGGCTTCATCTGCGCGACCATCTCGTCGGTCACGAGCTTCGGTGCCTTCTCGCCCGGGATCAGCACCGAACCGATCACGAGGTCGGCCTCGCGGAGCGCCTCGGTGATGTTGTGCGCGTTCGAGGTGCGGGTCTGGATGCGGCCGTTGAACTCGTCTTCCAGCTGCTTCAGGCGCGGGATGAAGATGTCGATCACGGTGACCTCGGCGCCCATGCCGTAGGCGATGCGGGCGGCCTGCTCACCGGCAGCACCGCCGCCGATGACGACGACCTTGCCGCGGCGGGTCGCGGTGACGCCGCCGAGCAGGATGCCGCGGCCGCCGTTCGCCTTCATGAGGCTGTACGCGCCAACCTGCACCGAGAGTCGCCCGGCGACCTCCGACATGGGGGCGAGGAGCGGCAGGCCGCGGTTCGCGAGCTGCACGGTCTCGTAGGCGATGGCGGTCGTGCCCGAGCCGATCACGGCGTCCGTGCACTCGCGCGAAGCCGCGAGGTGGAGGTAGGTGAAGAGCACCTGACCCTTGCGCATCTTGTCGTACTCGGCGGTGATGGGCTCCTTGACCTTCAGGATCATGTCGCTGTCGGCCCACACCTGGTCGGCGGTGGCGACGATGGTCGCGCCCGCGGCTTCGTACTCGGCGTCGGTGATCGCCGAGCCGAGGCCCGCGCCCGCCTGCACCAGTACTTCGTGGCCACGGCGCTTCAGCTCGAAGACGCCCGGGACGGTGATGGCGACGCGATTCTCATTGTTCTTGATCTCGGTGGGGATACCGACGCGCATGATGTGCTCCGTTTGCTCTGTGTGTGGGATTCGAGGGCGGATCGCGCCGCGTCGCGGCGTTGCGTGTAGCACGGATCCGTTGTGATGACATCTCGATTTTGCACTATCTTCGACGGTTTCGGTTGCAGATGGAAGGATATTCGACGAAACTCGTATAAATGCATGTGTTAGCCCTGGAATGAGCGGAGCGGAGATGGAGCCGTCGAAGAATCTGCGAATTGGTACGCCTCTCGATGAGGTCGACCGGCTGATCGTCGAAGAACTGCAGCGCGATGGGCGCATGACGAACGCCGAACTGGCCGATCGCGTGGGCATCGCCGCGTCGACGTGCGTCGCGCGCGTGCGCAGTCTCGTCTCGCGGGGGATCATCACCGGCTTCACGGCGACCGTCGACCCGGCGGTGCTCGGCCGCACGCTGCAGGTGCTCGTGAGCGTCACGATCCGATCCGGCGCGCCAGCGGATCGCCGAGTTCAGCAACGAATTGCGCGGACTCCCGGAGGTGTTGCAGCTGTTCTTCCTCGGCGGGGTCGAGGACTTCATCATCCACCTCGCCGCCCGCGATTCCGACCACGTGCGCGACTTCGTGATGGAGCACCTCTCGGCGCACCCTGCAGTGTCGTCGACGCGCACGAGCATTGTGTTCAGCCACCACCAGAACCCGGTGAACCTGCAGGAGTAGGCGGCGCCGGGCAGGGGTCTGCGCCGGGTAAGGGGTCTGCACCAGGCAAGGGATCTGCGCTGGGGCAGGGGATCTGCGCTGGGGCAGGGGATCTGCGCTGGGCAAGGGATCTGCGCTGCACAAGCCCGAATCGTGGATTTCGGCTTGGTTTGGGCAGATCGCTTGGTTTTTGCTGGTGGCTGGGCGGGGCGGTGCTTGTGCGGCGGCGCGGGTGAGGTCGATAGTGGATCGCGGCCGGCGCCCGACAGGGGTCTGCGCCAGACAAGGGGTTTGAGTCGGCCAAGGGGTCTGCGCGGGCGAGGGGTCTGCGCCGAACAGGGGATCTGCGCTGTACAAGCCCGAATCGTGGTTTTTGGCTTGGTTTGGGCAGATCGCTTGGTTTTTGCAGGTGGATGGGCGGGGGCGGCGCTTGCGGGGAGGCGCGGGTGAGGTCGATAGTGGATC
>JAGQTL010000195.1 GCA_020439035.1 Leucobacter sp.
GCTCTTCCCGGCCCCGTTCGGACCGATCACCCCGACCACTTCACCGGCGGCAGCCGACATCGTGACGTGCTTGACGGCGTGCACGCCGCCGTAGCTGACCGAGAAGTCCTCAACGATGAGAACCGGATCTACCGTTGTCGCGGGCATCACGCCTCCTTCTCGGCGAGTACGACGGTCCGCCGGCGCAGCAGGCGGCCAATGGGGATGGATCGCAAGCTCGCCGCCACGCCATCGGGCGAACCGATCATGGTGGCCACCACGGCGAGACCCGCGAAGAGCGGCTGGAAGTCGGGGCTGATGCCGAACCAGGTGGTGACGGCGTGGAACATCAGCCCCTGCGCGACGAGCAGGCCGGCGACGACGGCACCGCTCACCCCGCCGACGCCGCCGAGCACGGCGATCGCGAAGAACGTGATCGACATGAGCGGCCCGAAACGCTCGGCACTGACCCCGCTCAGGTTGTAGCCGTACATCACGCCGGCGATCCCGGCGATGGCGCCGCCGATGACGAAGCTGACCACCTTCACGCGCGCCACGTCGACACCGGCGGCGGCGGCGGCCGCCTCGCTCGACCGCACGGCGAGCATGCGCGCGCCGAGCGGAGAGCGGCGGAGCCATACGACGGTGAGCGCGACGACGAGTAGTACGAGCAGCACGACCAGCCCGAAGCCCGGGCTCGGTGCCTCGTCGCCCCAGAACGAGCCCGAGGGCGAGATCGTGAGCCCGAAAATCTCGATCGGAGCGATGGATGCTGGGCGCAGGCCGCTCCCCCACTGCGGGCTATTGAACCAGAACTGCTGCGCGGCGACCGCGCCCGCGAGCGTCAGCACGGCGAGTTGCATGCCGCGCACACGCCTCGCCGGGATGGCGATGATGAGACTGATGGCGACCGCGGCGAGCACGCCGGCAATCGGCGGGATCGGGAAGGGCATGCCGGCCGAGACGCCCACGGCCGAGGTGATGTAGGCGGCCGCGCCGGCGAGCGTCATCTGCGCGAAGGAGATCTGCCCGGTGAAACCCGTGGTGACCACGACCGACAGGCAGAGGAGCACGCCGAGCATGCTGTTGATGAGCGCCTGCCGCCAGTCGTAGCTCAGCCCGGCGAGGCCGGCGAGGCCGATCACGAGCCCGGCGAGCACGAACCAGCGGACATGCCGCGGGCGGGGAGATCGCGGCAGCGCCGCAGTCTTCTCCGTCAGGCGATCGGGCAGGCTGCGCCCGCGCAGGAAGAGCACGACGGCGAGGATGATGAAAGGAACGAGTTCGGGGATCCCGGGGACGGGAACGCCCTCCGCCTGCGGGAACCACGCTTGGCCGCGGAAGCTCGTGAGCAGGGAGTTGATGATGCCGAGGCCGAACGCTGCGGCGACCGCGACGAGGAACGACGAGAACGAGCCGATGATCGCGGCGGTGAGCACGGGGACGACGAGTAGGGTGAACGAGGTGGGCTCGAGCTGCAGGGTGGGGGCGGCGAGGACGCCGAAGCCACCGGCCAGCAGGCTCGAGATGACCCAGTTGCCGCATTCGATGCGCCCGGTCGGGAGCCCGATGAGCGTGGCGCCCTTGCTGTTGTCCGCGGCGGCCCGCGTCGCCATGCCGAAGCGGGTGCCGCGGTAGACGAGCCAGAGCGCGATCGTGACGACGATGACGAGCGCCGCGAGCAGGAGCCGGTCCCACGGCATGGGGATGCCGAAGATCTTGACCGTGGTCTGCGGGAGGATCGCGGGGGCGTGCACCGGGTTCGACCCCCATTGGAGCACGATGACCGCCTGCAGGGTGAGCAGCACGCCCGCGGAGGCGACGAGCTTCGCCATCTCGCTGGCCCGCGCCAGCGGACGATAGACGAGCAGGTACTGGAGCACCCCGAGCAGCGCCGCGACGCCGAGTGCGATCAGCATCGCAATCGGCGTCGCGAGCGGCTGCTCATCCGGGGTGAGTTGGATGGGGACCAGGATCTTGAGGGTCCCGGTCCCCCGGAGCGAGGAATAGACATATGCCACGTACGCCGCGGTGACGCCGGCGGCCACATTGACCACCTTCGACGACCGATAGCTCACAGCGAGCCCAGCGATCAGCGCACCGTAGCCGAAACCCAGGACGGTGAACGCCAAGTACTGTTGAATGCCCATTCTGCAACCTCATCCAGTTCGGGCGGCGAGGGACGCCGCCGTCATGCGTATAACTACTTCAGGCCGAGCCCGCGCGAATCGACACCGATGCTCGGCTTCCACGCGCCGTTGCCGTCATACTCCGTGAAGAACACGGCGGTGGAGCACAGGCCGCGGAGGCCCGCATCAGCGAGGAATCCGCACTCGATGCTCTCCGGCCCCATGAAGAGGGGCCCGTTGAAGCCCTCCCACCAGTCGGCGACGGCGGCGGGCGTCGCGCCATCGGCACCGAGCTCGTTGAGCATCTTCGTGCCGAGAAGCACCGCGTTCCAGCCGTACGGGGCCAGACCGCTGTACTTCGCATCGGGGGCGAAGCTCGCCATCGCTGCGCGGTACACGGCAACCTGCTCGTTGTTCTCGGGAGCGAACACGTTCTGCGCCTGGCCGACGTAGGTCCACGCCGGAAGGTCACCGCCGTTGGCCTCGCGCACCGAGTCATCCGTGCAGAAGTCGAGCCCGATGACGGGAGCGGTGATGCCGAGCTGCTCGATCGCCTGCGCCGTGGGCACGCAGCTCGGCGTGCTGCCGACGCGCACCACCACATCGGCTTCCATGGCGCCGGCCGAGACCAGCGCCGAAGCGACGTCGGGCGAGCCGGTCTGCGTGCCGACCGAGTTGTAGGCGACCTTCAGCTGATCGAGCGCACCCGCGAGCGACTTCGCCCCGAACGACGAACCCGGATCGTCGTCATCGTAGACGATCGCGACCTGCTTGGCCTGAAGCGTGTCCGACACATACTTGGCGATACCGCCCTGGACCCCGAACGAACCCGGCCATGGCTGGTAAAGATCCGCAGTCGTCACGTCGGTCGGCGAGGCCGGCGTCTGCCCGACCACGGCCTTCTTCCCCGCGAGGGTCGAGTAGATCGACTCGGTGCCGACCGTCAGAAGGCTCATCTGCACGTAGGCGATCGAATCGTCGTTCGCCATCTGCTGCGCACAGGCGAGCGCTTCCTCCTGGCTCGACACGACGATGCAGGGCACGAGCTCGATCGGCTGCCCCTTGACACCGCCCAGTTGCTCGTTCACGAGCGAGGCCGCGGCCTGCGCGGCGGCAAGCGACTCGGGGAAGCTCGGGATCCCGCCCTCCTGCGTGATGTAGCCGATGCGAATGGGCGACTGCGAGCTGTCGGCCGCGCCGGCGGTTCCGCCGACGTAGGGCACGAGCGCATCCTGCACCTGCGAGGAGTTCGCGGGTGCATCGGGCTCATCCGGCGCCGGGGTGGGCGTCGTGCCCGAGGAGGCGCACGCCGAAAGCGCGAGGGCACCGGCCGCAGCAGCGGCGAGGAGCCCCCAGGTACGGCGCTTTCCGGAGCGGGGCGCCTGAGTGATAGATTTGAACACCTTGAATTACCTCTCTGTGATTCAGGACAGTACGGTGGGTGTTGAGTTGGGGACAACGGCTCAACACCCGCCGTCGAACCGGACAGTGCGCGGAAGGTCTTCCGCAGGTGCCGATACCGCGCCCGGTTTGCCGCGCGGCATCGGCCTCAGCCGGGATCGGCTCAGTTGTTCGCGAAGAGCTTCAGCCCTTCGAAGATCTCCTCGACCGGGCTCTCGGCGAGCAGCGGGGCGAGCAGCTCGCGCGCCTCGGCGCCCGAGATGAGCGAGGACTCATCGACCTCGTCGATCCACCAGGCTTCCGCGTCCTCGTAGATGAACTCGCCGTACAGGCGGCCACCGCGATAGGGCCAGACTCCGGCGAACTTGTGCGAGACCTGGTAGACCTTGTCGTGATCGAGGCCCTGATCCTTCACGGAGTCGTGCGAGCCGCGAACGACCTGCGCGAAGGTCGCATCGATGAAGAGTCCGTGGTCCGACACCGCGACCTCCTCCTCGAGAGCGCCGAACACGTTGTCGCCGGTCTCGGTGATGCTGCGGTAGAAGTTGCGCACCTCGGTCATGCCATCGAGCACGAGCGTCTTGCCGCGCTCCGTGATGCGGTAGAGCGGCTCCTCGACCGTCATCTCGGGCGACAGGATCTCCTCCCAGTAGCCTGAGACCTCCAGCAGCGCGTGCCGGCGGTAGTTCTTGAGGATGTGACGGTGCTGCGGGTTGTCGACCGTCTGCAGCGCGCGGTCGACCGCCGAGGTGATCTTCGTCACGTCGAAGGTTTGCATGGGTTTCTCCTTGTGTGGTGTGCTTGGCGGCTGATCACCGAGGACTCGGTGCCGGCCGCGGCGCGGGTGGTGGGTGGGTATGCGAAGGAATGAGGGATGAGACGGACGCGTCGCGAACGCGTCGAGCCGGGGTCAGGACGCCGGCTCGGGCCCGAACTCGCGGCGGTGTCCGCCGAGCATCGGCTCGCGGGCGAGGAGCCCCTGATACCGCGATGGCACCCCTTCCGGTCCGGCAAGGTTCGCCGCCATGCGAACGAACGTACGGAGAATGGCACATCGTGTGCACTCATCGTGCAGAGGCGCGCGGGAAGCCGTCAACCGGGCGCGTGAAGCGCGGGAGTGCTCCGCGCTGCTCGGCAGCATCATCGCTGTCATGGTGTCTCCAGTTCGTGATCGGCCCGATCGGGCCTGGAGACGAGAATCGCGGGGCGGACTCAAAGTGACAAGTTTGGTGTTCGGTCAATGAACATGAGAATTCGATGATTCTGTCGCGCCCCCGCACGAAGGCCCGTCAGTCCCGCCGAATCGGCGTATCGGGGCTCCACCCGAGCAGCCGGGAGATGCCGAGACCACTCGCGTGCACGGAGGGCTGGATCACCGGCAGCTGCACCACTCCGGCGCGGAGGATCACTGAGATGGCCGCCTGCACGCGACCGTCCTGCCCGATGATGCGCGCCGCGGCCGAGTCCAAGTTGCGCGTGAGCTCACCGCGGACCGTCGCCACGCCGAATCGCCGGCAGTCGGCGAGCTCACGACGCAGCACGGCCGGGTCGGTCACGGTCGACGCCGTGTAGCGCGCGAGCTTGTGCGCAAGGTAGTCCTCGATGAACTCCTCCGATGAGTGGGCCAGCAGCACCTTGCCTCCCGCCGAGGCGTGGAGCGGTAGGCGGCCGCCGACCTGCGACGCCAATTCGAGGCCGCGCGTGCCCGACCGGCGATCGATCACCACCGCATCGTGTTGCTCGAGCACGACCAGTTGCACGTGCTGATTTACCGCGGTGAAGAGGTCTTCCATGAACGGATTGGCCACGGCCCGCAGCGACTCCGTATTCGGCGCGAGGGTCGCGAGCCGCCAGAGCTTCAGGCCGACCGTGAAGCTCCCGGCCTCGTTCCGCTCGAGGAGGCCCGCATCCACGAGCTCCAGGGCGAGCCTCCGCACGGTCGGGTGCGGGAGCCCGGTCACGCGGGAGAGTTCGGCGAGCGACATCTCGCGCCGATTCGGGGTGAATGAGAAGAGGATCTCGACAAGACGGGACGCGACGGTCCGTCCGGGCTCATTGCTTCTCGGCATTGCATTTCACCTTCACTCGAAACGTTCATTCAGCGAACAAGGGGATCACGTGATTCGCGAACCGTGTCCCACGATAAGAGGCGCCTCGGTTCCGCGGCAATGAAGCTACCACGGAGTACCTCTCATGATCACACACGAATCACCTCTCGATGTCGGCATCGTCGGCGGCGGTATCGGTGGCCTTGCAGCTGCGGCTTTCCTGCTTCAGGCCGGCATCCGCGCCACGGTCTACGAACAGGCCCCTGAACTCACCGAGGTTGGGGCCGGCCTGATCATCGCACCGAATGCGGCCCGGCTGCTGCGCCGCATGGGATCGATCGAAACGTTCACCCGCACCGCCGTGAAGCTCGACACCGGATGGGAGTTCCGCCGCTGGCAGGACGGCACCGTGCTCTCGTCCGAGGATCTCGCCGCCCGGTGCCAGGAACTGTTCGGCGAAGAGACCTACGCCGCGCATCGCGCGGATCTGCTCGATGCGGTGAAGAGCGCCGTGGCGCCCGAGTCGTTGCGACTCGGCATGAAGTGCACCGCGCTCGACACGAGCGGGCCGCGACCGGTGCTTACCTTCGAGAACGGGCAGACGCATGCGCACGATCTGGTGATCGGGGCCGACGGCATCCATTCGCCCGTACGGCAGCACCTTTGGGGCAGCGGATCGGCCCAGTTCTCCGGGCTCTCGGCGTTCCGCGCACTCGTTCCGGCCGACGTTGCCCCCGAGTTCTCGAAGCGTCGAGCCCAGGTGCTTTGGCTGGGCCCCGGGCGCCACCTGGTGCACTACCCCGTGTCCAGCGGCCGCTACATCAACCTGGTCGCGTTCGCGCCCGCGGGCGAATTCCGTGCCGAATCGTGGACGGCCACCGCGACCCGCGATGAGTTCCACGCCGAGTTCGCGGAGTGGGACCCGCGGATCGGCGCACTGATCAACCAGGCCGAACGCATCGGGCGCTGGGCGCTGCTCGATCGTCCCCCGCTGACGGCGTGGAGCACGGATCGCGTGACACTCCTCGGCGACGCCGCCCACCCGATGTTCCCGTTCTTCGCCCAGGGTGCGGCGCAGAGCATGGAGGACGCGGCGGTGCTGGCTCTCGCGCTCGCGGCCAACCACGACGATCCGGCTGCCGGCCTGCAGGAATACGAGCGGATCCGCCTGCCGCGCACGACCCAGATCCAGCTCGCCAGCCACGATCGCGCCGCGACGAACCATCTACCGGACGGTGCCGAGCAGCTGGCCAGAGACGAACGACTCGGCAGCCTCGATCCACTCGCCGCCAATGGCTGGATCTATTCCTACGACCCGAGCCGGGCGTTCGCCGAGCAGAAGAGCTCGGGCCAGGCCACGGCCTGACTCCCCTGCCGGTCGATCCGGCTTGACAAGACCCACCCATCCGCACAACACTAAACACATAAAGCGCCGCCTAGCGAACAACTGTTCGCCTATCGGCATAATTCGAAGAGGAGTTATCCATGGAACAGCACGAGGTCGATCTGCTGATCATCGGCGCGGGCCCCGCCGGCGCCACCATCGCCGGCGAGGCCGCACGCGTCGGAGCGCGGGTCCTCGCGGCCGAGAAGCGCACGGGGGACTCCCCCTCGCGCGCCGGTGTGATCCAGCCCCGCGTACTCGAGCAGCTCGATAACCGCGACCTCATGGGTCGATTCCGCGATGCCGCGGCCGACTGGCGCCCCGACTTCGAGATCCCGCTCTACATGTACGCCGGTCTCGGCCCGCTCCGCTACGACCTGCTCGACAGCGACTACCCGTACGCGCTCGTGATGCCGCAGACCACGACCGAGCACCTGCTGCGCGCGTGGGCCGCGGAGCAGGGCGCCGACATCCGCCGCGGCCTCAAGTACGTCAGCCACGTCGATGAGGGCGACCGGGTGGTCGCGAAGCTCGTCGATCTCGAGGGCGGCGAGCACACCGTGACCGCGAAGTACATGGTCGGTGCCGACGGCGCGCACAGCAACGTGCGCACGAATGCCGGCATCCCCTTCGAGGGCCGCGAGAACACGCTCACCGCCATCTCTGTCGATGCGGATCTCTCGTTCCCGTGGCCGCTCGGCATGCAGATGAATCGTAACCAGCACGGCTGGGTGCTCTCGTACCCGTTCGGCACGAACACCACCCGTTTCATCATCGTCTCCGAGGCGAGCCGCAACATCCCCACCTCGGTCGAGCCCACCCTCGAAGAGGTCAAGACGGAGCTCCGCAAGATCCTCGAGGAGGAGATGACCTTCACGACCGTGCAGCGCATGTCGCGGTACGGCAACGCCCACAAGATGACGCCGACGATGCAGAAGGGTCGCGTGTTCCTTTGCGGCGAGTCGACTCGCGTGCACTACCCGGCGAGCGGCATCGGCATGAACTACTGCATCCAGGACGGCTTCAATCTCGGATGGAAGCTCGGTGCCGTGATCAACGGCAGCGCCGATGAGTCGCTGCTCGACACGTACGACTCGGAGCGCCATCCCGTGCTGCAGGCCATGATGGACGATGTCGAGACGCAGACGACCCTGCACTTCGATTTCTCCGAGGGCGGGCTCAAGTTGAAGGACTTCGTCGAGCAGAATCTGGTTCCGATTCCCGAGGTCAACAACATCCTCCGCCGTCGGCTCACCGGCTTCGGCACCAGCTACGAGCACGAGGGCGCGACCCACCCGGCCAACGGGCGCAGGGTGCCGAAGCTGCCGCTCGACGACGGCCGGCGGTACGGCCAGATCGCGACGACCGCCGACTTCGTGCTCATCGACAGCGCCGAGGGCAGCCGAGCCATCGACACGATCGCGCACGGCATCTCGTCCGCGCTCCCCGGGACCGACGGTCTCGAGGGCGCGGTGACGATCCTCGTCCGCCCCGACGGGTACGTCGCCCGTGCCTGGGCGGCGCGCCCCAGCGACGAGGACGTGCTCGAAGCGCGTCGCGCCGCGCTGCAACTCGCCTGACGGCGGCCCGTTCACGTTCACGGGCCCGCAGGTTCGCCCTGCGGGCCCAACCCCGCACCAACACGCATCAAAGGAGAAGCGACATGACCACGACTTCACGCACACTCATCACCGGTGGGCGGATCATCACCGGCGAACCCGGATCCCCCGACTTCGGCATCGGCGACATTCTGATCGAGGGCGATCGCATCGTCGAAATCGCGCCCTCGATCGAGGCGCCCGGCGCAACCGTCGTCGACGCCGGCGGCATGATCGTCGCACCCGGCCTCGTCGACACGCACAAGCACACCTGGCAGTCGGCGATCCGCCATCGCTGCACCAACATCGACCTCGATATGTACTTCGGCGAGATGTTCGCCAATCGCGGGCCGCGCTACACGCCGGAGGACGTCTACCTGGGCAACCTGCTCGGCGTGCTGACGGCACTCGACTCGGGCACGACCACCGTGATGGACTGGTCGCACATCCAGAACTCGCCCGAGCACACCGACCGCGCGATCGACGCGCTCGAGGACGGCGGCATCCGCGCAGTCTTCGGTCATGGCTGGCCGCTCGTCGACCTCGGCGCGTGGATCTTCAACAGCGACCTCCCGCACTCGAGCGATGTGCGACGCATCCGCAATGATCGCCTCTCGAGCGATGATGCGCTCGTGACCCTGGCCCTCGCGGCCCGCGGGCCCGAGCTCTCGACCATGGAAGCCACGAAGAAGGATCTCGCCATGGCGAGGGAACTCGGCATCCGCACCTCGGACGCCCTTCTAAGTGTC
>JAGQTL010000196.1 GCA_020439035.1 Leucobacter sp.
CCAGGCACTTCTATTCTTACTATCCATATGGGATGCGGCGTGGATCGCGCGGGCGTTCGCGCCATCGGCCAGATGGATGATGCCGGCCTGCTCGGGCCCGACCTCACCTTCGTCCACGCCTCGAAGAGCAGCGACGACGAGTTCCGGGCGATGGCGGCGAACGGCGTCTCGATCTCGGTCGCGCCGCAGCAGGAGCTCACCATGGGCCACATCGGGCCCACGCCCATCGATCGCACCCGCGCGCTCGGGATCACGATGGGACTGAGCTCCGACACCGAGGCCGCCGGCGCCGGCGACCTGTTCACGCAGATGCGCATGGGCCTCGCCGCGCACCGGACCCTGGTGAACGAGGGCTACTCGACCTTTGCCGAGGAGCCGAGCGACCTCACCACCGAGGAGATGTTCGAGATGGCGACGATGGGCGGCGCACGGGTGCTCGGCCTCGAGCGCACGATCGGGTCACTGGCCGCGGGCAAGGCGGCCGACCTGATCTTCATTCGTGCGAGCGACGTCAACCTGTTCCCGGTCGCCGAACCGCGCGCCGCGATCGTGGCGAGCGCGCACTCCGGCAACGTCGACTCCGTGATGGTCGCGGGCGTGTTCCGCAAGCGCCACGGCGCGCTCGTCGGCACCACCCTCGACGATCTGCGCGATCGCATCGAGGAGTCGCACAACCGGCTCCTCACCGACTGATCCCTTCCCTTCGCAGGGGAGGCGCGGTCGTCTCACCGCGCCTCCCCTGCTGCCCCTGCGCCTCAGACCCACCACAAACAAAGGTTCTCACCATGACACTCGATCCACAGTTCGCCGGTTTTCTCGACATGCTCCGCGATGTCGGCGCTCCGAGCAGCTTCGCCGGCAGCCCCGATGAGATGCGCGAGCGGACCCGGCAGGCCATCGAACAGGGCTTCGGCGATCGCTCCGGATTCGCCGAGGTGGAGTCGGTTCGGCGCGAGACCGTCGGCGCTCAGCGCACCGAGGTGACGATCACCGTACCGAAGGGCGTCTCGGGCACGGTGCCGACCGTCGTGTACTTCCACCCCGGCGGCTTCGTGCTCACGAGCGCGGACCTCACGGAAGACGTCACCCGCCGCCTGGCCCGCGATCTCGGCGCTGTCGTCGTCTCCGTCGATTACCGGCTCTCGCCCGAGCATCCCCACCCGGCTCCGGCGCTCGACGCCGCAGCCGTGATCGACTGGGTGTTCGCCGAGATCGACCGGCTGGGCGGCGATGCCGCACGCGTCGCCGTCTCCGGCGAGAGCTCGGGCGCGAACCTCGCCGCGGTCGCCGCACTCCATGCGCGTGACGCCGGGCATCCGCTCGCGGCCCAGCTGCTGCTCGTGCCGGTCACCGACTTCAGCCGCGAGTTCCCCTCCTACGAGCAGAACGCCTCGGGGTACTTCCTGAGCCGCGACGACCTGGCAATCATCAGGGGCCTCCACTACGGAGACGACCCGGAAGTCGCCGCCGATCCGACGCTCTCTCCCGCGCTCGCAGCGGATCACGCGGGGGTCGCACCGGCGATCATCGCCGTCGCCGGGTTCGATCCGCTGCGCGACGACGGCATCGTCTACGCCGGCAAGCTGCTGACCGCGGGCGTGCCGACGCAGCTCTTCGTCTACCGCTCGCTCATCCACCCCTTCTTCGGCATGCCGGCGCTCTCCGAGGCCGCCGATTCCGCGGTCGACGAACTCACCAGCGCGCTCGGCGAGTTGCTCGCCTCTCGCTGATCCCTCGTCTCGGGCCGGCCGACACGCGCCACCGGCCGGCCCGGGCATTTCTCTGCGCTTCGAAGGAGGAGACCCCGTGACGGACAAACCCGTACGCGTACCGCGATTGTCGATGCGAAGCATCTCGAAGACCTTCGGCCCCGCCAAGGTACTCGACGACGTCTCGCTCGACGTGATGCCGGGAGAGATCCACGGGCTGGTCGGCCAGAACGGATCCGGGAAGTCGACGCTCATCAAGATCCTCTCCGGATTCCACGCGCCCGATCCGAACGCGAGGATCGCGATCGATGGACACGAACTCTCCGTGCCCATCGAGCCCCGCCAGCTGCAGGAGCACGGGGTCGCCTTCGTGCACCAGGATCTGGGCCTCGACCTGACCGCCAACGTGATCGAGAACGTGCGCATCGGCATGTTCGAAATCGAGCCCCTGACACGACGGATCCGCTGGAAGCGCGAGGCGGTCACCGTGGCCGCGGCGCTGGCCGACCTGCACGCGAATCGAGTGAGCCCCTATGCCGTCGTGGGCACGCTCAACCACGCCGAGCGCGCGAGCGTCGCGATCGCCCGCGCGCTGCAGAACGTCGACCCGGGCGAGGGCGTCGTCGTCTTCGACGAGTCCACGCAGTCGCTCCCGCGCGACATCCTGCACGAGTTCTACGAGCATGTGCGTGCCATCGCGCGCACCGGCACCGCCGTCATCATCGTGAGCCATCGTCTCGACGAGGTGCTGGCCCTCTGCGATACCGTCACCGTGCTCGAAGACGGCAGGCTCAAGGTCGCGGGCGCCGGCACCGCCGGCATGACGGAGGCCGCTCTTACCCGGCTCATCATCGGGCGCGACGCCTTCACCGAGCCCATCACCGGCTCGAACCCCGTGATCGACACTGAGCGCGAAACCGCCATCGACGTGCGCGATCTCAGCTCCGCCGGCCTCGACGGGGTCGACCTGCACCTCCACAACGGCGAGGTCGTCGGGCTCATCGGCACGAGCGACTCGGGCTACGACCTCCTCCCCTACGCGCTCGCGGGGGTGCGCTCCGTCAGCGCCGGCACGATCGACATCGACGGCGAGTCGTTCGATGCGACGAGCCTGTCGCCCACCCAGGCGATGCGTCTGGGCATCGGTTTCGTGCCGGGCGACCGGTCGGGCCAGGGGCTCGCGTCGAACCTCACGTCCCTCGAGAACCTCACGCTCCCCCGCACCAACACGAAGGCGATCCCCGTCGTGCTGAAGCGGGGCTGGCAGCTCGACGAGTTCCGCTCGATCGTGCGTCGTCTCGGCGTCACCCCCGCGGCGCCCGATCTTCCCATCAGCTCGTTCAGCGGCGGCAATCAGCAGAAGATCCTGCTCGGCAAGTGGCTGCTGAACCAGCCGCGCGTGCTGGTGCTCCACGAGCCCACGCAGGCCGTCGATGTCGGTGCGCGCGAAGACATTCTGAGCGAGTTGCGCCGACAGGCCGACGAGGGCGTCGCCGTGCTCATCGCATCGCTCGAGGCGCAAGACCTCGCGGCGGTGTGCGACCGGGTGCTCGTCATGGAGAACGGGCGCATCACGAAAGAACTGCGCGGCAGCGCACTCACCGCTCACCACATCATCGAGACGGTATACGCGGATACCGACGAACAGGAGAACAACCATGTCGCAGCTTGATGCGGCCGACGCGAACACCCCACTGGTGTTCAGCCGGCCGAGCCTCTGGAGCTTCCACTCGATCAGCAGCCGCTATGCGGTCGTCGGGATCTGGGCACTCCTCGCGGTCGTCTACACGCTGCTCACCCCCATGAACTTCCTGCAGTACGGCACGTTCCGCGCGATCTTCGGCTCGCAGCAGGGCCAGGCGCTCGTCTTCCTCGGCCTCGCACTCGTCGTCGTCTTCGTGGTGGGCGAGTTCGATCTGTCCGTCGCGTCGAACCTGGGACTCGCGGCAACGATCGTGCCGGTGCTCAACGTGCTCCACGGCGTGCCGATCGTACTCGCGGTGCTCGTCGCGATCCTCGCCTCGGTGCTCGTGGGGATCGTGAACGGGCTCATCATCGTGAGGCTCGGGATCAACCCGATCGTCGTCACCCTCGGCATGGCGACACTCCTGCTCGGCGTCGCCCTGCTGATCTCCGACATGAATACCGTGAGCGGCCTCAGCAAGTCGTTCGCAGCCATCACCAACACCGAGGTGCTCGGGCTGCCGATCGGGTTCTTCTACGCCATCATCGCCGCCGTGATCATGTTCTACGTGCTCACGTTCACCTCCCTCGGGCGGCACATGAAGTTCGTCGGCGCGAACCCCGAGGTCGCCCGCCTCGCCGGTGTGCGGGTGAACACGATCCGCATCGGCTCCTACGCCGTCGCCGGCCTCCTCTGCGGCACCGGCGGGGTGCTCCTCGTCGCCGGTCTCGGCAGCTACGATCCTTCGAGCTCGGGCGGGCTGCTGCTGCCCGCCTTCAGCGCCGCGTTCCTCGGCACCGCCGTGATCCAACCCGGCCAGTTCAACCCCCTCGGCATGGTCGTGGCCGTCTACTTCCTCGCGACCGGCATCCTCGGCCTGCAGATCCTCGGCTACACGGGCTGGGTGAGCCATGTCTTCTACGGCGCCGCGCTCATCGTCGCGGTGACCGCGTCGACGCTCATGCGCAAGCGCACGGCGAAGGCCTGAGCCTCACGAGCGCACCGGTTTCGAACGGGCGACGACGCCCGATCGATCTCAAGAAAGAAAGGAATCACGATGATTCACGTCCCCAGGAAGGCAGCAGTGGCAACCGCTGCCCTCAGTGCAGTGCTGATCGCCCTCACGGGCTGTTCGTCCGCCCAGGGCGGTGGCGCTCCCGCTGATTCGAGCGGCGGCACCACCGATGCCGGCGCGATCGCGGCCGCGCAGGAGCAAGTCGAGAAGTACTCGGGCATCGTCGATGGCTTCATGCCGACCGATCCGCTCTCCGACCCGAGCGCGCTCTCCGGCAAGTCGGTCGTCGACATCCCGGCCGTCGCGCAGCTGCCGTTCTTCGCGACCAGCTACGAGGCCGTCAAGGCCGCCTTCGCCGAGGTCGGGATGAAGGCCGACATCTGCGACGGAGCCGCGAACCCGGCAACGACCTCGGCCTGCCTGGACCAGGCGTTGAACTCGGGCGCCGCCGGCGTCATCATGGATGCGATCTCGCCCGAGATCGCGCAGGAGTCGTTCGACAAGGTCGTCGCCTCCGGAATGCCCGTCGTGCTCGGCAACATTCCGACGCCCGCCGGCAGCCCCGACAACGTCGCGACCGTCGGCCCCGATACGACCCTGGCGGTCTCGCTCGCGGCAGATGCCGTGATCGTCGATTCCGAGGGCGCCGCGAACGTCGTGACCGTGCGATTCATCGACAGCCCGGTGACCGAGGAGTGGCACGACAACGGCGCGCTCCCGGCATTCGCCGATTCCTGCCCGGGCTGCAAGGTGACCACGGTAGACATCAAGACGCCCGATATGGCATCGCTGCCCGCGAAGATCGCCGCGAAGCTGCTCGCGGATCCGAGCGTCGACTACCTGCTCCCCTCGCTCGCTCCCGCCGTGGTTTCCACCACGCAGGGCGCGACCGATGCCGGGCGCGAGGGGATGCCGCTCGCCTCGACCGCGACGACCGTCAGCGATCTGCAGCAGATCGCCGCCGAAGGCGGACTGTTCGCCTCGGTCGGATGGGATGTCGTGCGCACGAGCTGGTACGAGGCCGATGTGGTGATGCGGAAGATCCTTGGGCAGGACGTCGATGCCACCCAGTACGTCTCGCCCGTGCGCGTCTTCACCGCCGACAACATCGGCGATCTCGACGTCAGCCAGGCGGGCTGGGACTCGAGCAACTGGTTCGGCGGGGCCGGCTACCAGGACGAGTTCCGGGCGCTCTGGAAGTGACCGATGGCGGGTGCGGAGGGCCGCACTCCCTCCGCACCGGCCGTGCACGACACCTCCGTCGACGATCCGCTCGAACCGGGTTCGAGCACTCCCGACCGCTATACAGATTCAGACCCCGAAGGAGGGGCTCATGACCGCTCACGACCGCCAGGACATCGTTGATGTGCTCTTCGAATATGCGCGCAATCTCGACCAGAAGAACTGGGAGGGCTTCGCCGAACTCTACGCGCCCGACGGCGTGCTCGTGCTGCCCTGGGGCGACGAGGTGCCGCGATCGGAGATCGCCTCCGACACCGAGCACAAGCTCGGGCGCTTCGTGGCCACGCAGCACATCAGCGCGAACCAGGAAGTCGCGTTCGACGGCGATACGGCGAGATCGCGTTCGAACGTTCAGGCCGCGCATGTCACGACCACCGGCGAGGTGTGGATCATCGGGGGCTTCTACGAATGCGACTACCGTCTGATCGACAGCGCGTGGAAGTTCACCCGGGTGAAACTGAACTCGGTGTGGGAGAGCGGGCCGCTGCCCGAGTTCGAGTGACCCAAGGGGGTTCGCGGCGGCGGCTCCGCGCGAATACCGACCCGCCACGCCTCTGATTAGACTGGTGGGGTTCGTCGCCACCCGGCAGGAAGGCCCTTCATGTCTCGTGAAGAAGCGGGTCCCGACTTCGTTACCGCTCTCGCTCGCGGGCTCGAGGTGCTGCGCTGCTTCAGCGACCATCCGACCGCGATGACGCTGACGGAGCTCTCGAGCCGCACGAACCTCGCGCGGGCCACCGTTCGTCGCATCATCATCACCCTCGAGCATCTCGGGTACGTCAAGGCCACCGATGACGGATTCATCGTGACGCCGCGCGTGCTCGAGCTCGGGACCGCGCACACGCTGGCCAGCGGCATCTGGGAGAGCGCGAACCCCTACCTCACCGAACTGGTCAAGATCACGAACCAGGCCGCCTCGATCGCCGAGCTCGACGGTTCCGATGTCTTCTACGTGGCCCGGGTGGCGGTGCCGAAGATGGTGTCGCTCGCGATCACGGTCGGGATGCGCCTGCCGGCGACGAACACCGCACTCGGCCGGGCGATTCTCGCGTTCATGGATCCGGGCGAAGTCGAGCAGATTCTTCAGATCCCCTCCCGCTCGTCGATCTATCCGAACCACGTCCACGATCGCGCGGAACTCCTCGCCGATCTCGAGACCATCCGAAAGCAGGGATGGGCGCTGAGCGATGAGGATCTGCACCCCGCCGTGCGCTCGGTCGCGGTGCCGCTCAGGACCGACGACGGGCGCGTCTTCGCCGCGATGAACATTGCAGCGGTTGCGTCGGAAGTCTCGCTCATGCAACTGGTGAACGAGTTCCTGCCCGTGCTGCAGGAGACGGCACTCAGCATCGGCAAGGCCTACTCCTTGCACCGGGCGGCACCGCAGCGAACCCTCGGAGCGTAGGCCAAGAGCGCCCTCCTGTTCGTTCATCGACTCAGGCAGTGAGGCCCCGAACCGCAGGAACTAGGCTCGCCACAACGCCTGCCGCGCAGGGCTGCACCCCCGCGCCGGCGGCACGGCCGCGCGACGATGTCGCGCAATGAGTCCCCCGATGTTCCCCCCCCCAACCAAGAACGTCGCACCAGGCGAACACCGCAAGAACAGGAGCTGCGAGTGACACTCTCATTCGATCACACGACACTGGGCCAGCGCGTCCTCTTCGGCCGCGGCTCAGCGGCGGAGAACGCTGCAAAGGTGGCTCGGGAGTTCGGCAGCGAGCGCGTACTGCTCATCGCCGATGCCTTCGCGATGGAGCTCTCCGACGCGATCGCTCGACAGGTGAACGTGGTCGAGCGCATCCACGACATCGTGCAGCACGTTCCGTTGGAGCGCGCCGATGCGGCGACCATGCTCGCCGAGAACACGCGAGCCGACGCCATCATCACGATCGGCGGCGGATCCTCCACAGGCCTCGCGAAGATCGTCGCGCTGCGCACAGGCCTGCCGATCATCGCCGTCCCGACCACGTTCGCCGGCTCCGAGGCCACCGACGTCTGGGGGCTCACGGAAGCGAACCGCAAGTCGACCGGCACCGACCCGCGCGTGCTGCCGAAGGCCATCGTCTACGACGTCACGCTGAGCACCGGCCTGCCGGCTCAACTCGCGGTCTCGTCGGGCCTGAACGCGCTCGCGCACGCCGTCGACGGCTTCTGGGCTCCGCGCGCCGATCCGATCAACGTCGCGCTCGGCACCGAGGGCGTGCGCTCGCTCGTTCCTGGGCTGCGCGGGCTCGTGAAGGATCCCGCGGATCTCGGGGCACGCGAGCAGACGCTGTTCGGCGCCTATCTCGCAGCCGTGGCATTCGCCTCGGCCGGCTCCGGCATGCACCACAAGATCTGCCACGCGCTCGGCG
>JAGQTL010000197.1:0-2665 GCA_020439035.1 Leucobacter sp.
CGGGTGACGTACTCCTCCCACTCGCGCGTGTACTGCAGCACGGATTCGCGCGCCCGCTCGTTGAACTGGGCGATGCCCATCTCCTCGATCTCGCGCTTCTCGGTGATCCCGAGCTGCTTCATCGCCTCGAGCTCGGCCGGCAGGCCGTGCGTGTCCCAACCGAAGCGCCGTTCCACCTTCTTGCCGCGCATGGTCTGGTAGCGGGGGAACACGTCTTTCGCGTAGCCCGTGAGCAGATGGCCGTAGTGGGGGAGGCCGTTGGCGAAGGGCGGGCCGTCGTTGAACACCCATTCCTCGGCGTTCGACCGCTGCCGGATCGATTCGCGGAACGTGTCGTCGCGCTTCCAGTGCGCGAGCACGTCGAGTTCGATGCGCGGGAATGAGGGCGAGGGCGAGACGCCGAACGCGGCACCGGGCCGTGCGGGATCGGCGGGGGCCGCGTGCTTGGGTGCGGTGTTCGGCTTCTTCGGGTAGGGCATCGGGTTCCTCGGCGCGTCGTCGTTCATTGCTCCGCCGGGACGAGACGACCGGTTTCCACCGGCTCCCGCGGTACCACCCCGCTTGCGCCGACCCGTGCCGCAACAGTTGCGGCGAGGGTCGCACCACTTCATTCGGCTGTAACGGGCCGGCCCCGTTCGGCTCTACTGAGCGGCCCGCGCCTGCGCCCGCGCCGCTGTTCTTCCGAAGACTCCCCGGTGATGGCCGGATCGCAGTCGATGACCTGATTCTATCGCATCGTCCGCCCTGCGCGTCGCCCGCGTGCGCTCGTCGAGTTCGGTAAACTGTTCCGGTAGACCATCAGGCACCAGCGGGCCCGTGCCGCCCGCGATCACGCGGTGCCGCACACATTGCTGCCCCGACCTGCGCGTCGAGATACGGAGCCACGCATGAGCGCGATCCCCGAGAAGCCGGCCCTCGAGGGCCTCGAAGCCAAATGGGGCGCGATCTGGGAGGCGCAGGGCACCTACGCGTTCGACCGCGAGGGTGCGAGCCGGGCCGAGGTCTACAGCATCGACACGCCGCCTCCCACGGCCTCGGGATCGCTCCACGTCGGGCACGTCTTCTCCTACACCCACACCGACACGGTGGCGCGCTTCCAGCGGATGCGCGGCAAGCGGGTGTTCTATCCGATGGGCTGGGACGACAACGGCCTGCCGACCGAACGCCGCGTGCAGAACTACTACGGCGTGCGGTGCGACCCGTCGCTCCCCTACGTCGCGGGCTTCGTGCCGCCGCACGAGGGCGGCGACGGCAAGAGCATCAAGGCCGCGGATCAGCTGCCGATCTCACGCCCGAACTTCATCGAGCTCTGCGAACGGCTGACCGTGCAGGACGAGCAGCAGTTCGAAGCGCTCTGGCGCACGCTCGGCCTGTCGGTCGACTGGTCGCAGAGCTATCGCACGATCGGCGCGGAGTCGCTGCGGGCCTCGCAGCTAGCCTTCCTGCGCAACGTCGAGCGCGGCGAGGCGTATCAGGCGCAGGCGCCGACGCTGTGGGACATCACGTTCCGCACCGCCGTCGCGCAGGCCGAGCTCGAGGATCGCGATCAGCCCGGCGCGTACCATACGCTCGCGTTCCACCGGAACGATGGGGCCGGCGACATCCTCATCGATACGACCCGCCCCGAACTGCTGGCGGCGTGCGTCGCGCTCGTCGCGCACCCCGATGACGAGCGCTATCAGCCCCTCTTCGGAAGCACCGTGCGCACGCCGCTCTTCGACGTCGAGGTGCCGGTCCTCGCCCATCATCTCGCGCAGCCCGACAAGGGCACGGGCATCGCCATGATCTGCACCTTCGGCGACGTCACCGACGTCGTCTGGTGGCGCGAACTCGACCTGCCGAATCGCGCGATCCTCGGCTTCGACGGCCGGGTGCTGGAGGAAGCGCCGGCGGCCATCACGAGCCCGGCCGGCCGGGATGCGTACGCGCGCATCGCCGGCAAGACCGTCTTCAGCGCCAAGCAGGCCATGGTCGAGATGCTCCAGGAGAGCGGGGAGCTGCTGGGCGAGATCCGCTCGATCACCCACCCCGTGAAGTTCTTCGAGAAGGGCGACCGCCCGCTCGAGATCGTGTCGACGCGCCAGTGGTACATCAAGAACGGAGCCCGCGACGACGCGCTGCGCGCGCGCCTGCTCTCGCACGGCGCGGAGCTCGCCTGGCATCCGGACTTCATGCGGGTGCGCTACGAAAACTGGGTCGAGGGGCTCGCAGGCGACTGGCTCATCTCGCGCCAGCGCTTCTTCGGCGTGCCGATCCCAGTGTGGTACCCGCTCGACGCCGAGGGCAACCCGGTGTACGACCGGCCCATCCTGCCAGCCGAGGAGCAGCTCCCGGTCGACCCCTCGAGCGACATCCCCGCCGGCTACACGGCCAAGCAGCGCGGTGCCGCCGGCGGCTTCGTCGGTGAGGTCGACGTCATGGACACGTGGGCGACGTCGTCGCTGACGCCGCAGCTCGCGGGCCAGTGGGAGAAGGATCCGGCGCTCTTCGACCTCGTCTATCCCTACGACCTCCGCCCCCAGGGCCAGGACATCATCCGCACCTGGCTCTTCTCGACGCTCCTGCGGAGCGAGCTCGAAGCCGGCGCGCTGCCGTGGCGGCACGCCGGTATCTCGGGCTGGATCCTCGACCCCGACCGCAAGAAGATGTCGAAGTCCAAGGGCAA
>JAGQTL010000197.1:2737-2998 GCA_020439035.1 Leucobacter sp.
CCGATGCGGCGTTCGACCCGCAGAATCCGACGCAGATCAAGATCGGGCGACGGCTCGCGATCAAACTGCTCAACGCGGCCAAGTTCGCGCTCGGCTTCGACGCCTTGGGCTCCACCCCCGACTCCGTGGTCGAGCCGCTCGACCGGTCGATGCTCGCGGCGCTCGCGCGCGTGGTCGGCGAGGCCACCCGGGCGTTCGAATCCTACGATCACGCACGCGCCCTCGAGGTGAGCGAATCGTTCTTCTGGACGTTCTGCGACG
>JAGQTL010000198.1 GCA_020439035.1 Leucobacter sp.
GCGATCACCGACAAGAACGTGCTGCCGTTCCGCATCGACTACATCAACACCATCAAGGTCGGCGCCACCGGCGACAAGCAGGTGAGCGCGATCGACACCGAGAACGCGCTGCTCGCGCCCGAACGCGTGTCGCAGGTGGTCGGCTACATCCTTGAGCACTTCGACCAGAAGACGAAACGCACCGAAGGGTATGCGCTGGGGGAGCGGCGCCTGAAGGGTTTCAACTCGATCTTCGCGACCGCCTCGATCCCGGCGGCGCGCACCTACTACCAGGAGTTCGCTCGCCAGCAGGCGGCACTGCCGCCCGACCGGCGGCTCAAGGTCGCGACGATCTACTCGTACGCCGCAAACCCCGACACCGAAGACGGGCTGCTCGGCGAAGAGGGCTTCGAAACGGAGGCGCTCGCGGGTGACGACCGATCCTTCCTTGAAGGCGTGATCGGCGACTACAACCGCATGTTTGGCACGAGCTTCGATACGAGCTCGGATTCGTTCCAGAACTATTACAAAGATCTCTCGCAGAAGCTGAAGACGCGCGAGCTCGACCTCGTGATCGTGGTGAACATGTTCCTCACCGGGTTCGACGCGACCACCCTCAACACGCTGTGGGTCGACAAGAACCTGCGCTCGCACGGCCTCATCCAGGCGTACTCGCGCACGAACCGGATCCTCAATTCGGTGAAGACCTACGGCAACATCGTGAACTTCCGCGACCTCGAGCAGGCGACGAACGACGCGATCGCGCTGTTTGGCAACGAGAAGGCCGCCGGGATCGTGCTGCTCAAGCCGTACCGGGAGTACTACGACGACTACGCCGAGAAGGTGACGCTGCTGCAGCAGCGGTACGTGCCGGGTGCGCAGATCGTGGGCGAGGAGGCGAAGGCCGCATTTGTGCGGCTGTACGGCGAGATTTTGAAGCTGCGCAACATCCTCACCTCGTTCGACGACTTCGCGGCAGACGAGATGCTGTCGGACCGTGACCGGCAGGACTACCAGTCGACCTATCTTGATCTGTGGAACGAGCGCAAACCTCAAGCGCGGGCCGAGAAGGAGAGCATCGTCGACGATGTCGTCTTTGAGATCGAGCTGATCAAGCAGGTCGAGATCAACGTCGACTACATCCTGATGATGGTGCAGAAGTACCGCGACGAGCGCGGCGACGGGCAAGACAAGGAGCTGCGCGCCGGCATTACGCGTGCGATTGATTCGAGCCCGAGCTTGCGCAACAAGAAGGACCTGATCGAGAGTTTCGTGGATTCGGTGTCGGTGACCGGCGAGATTGAGGCCGAGTGGCGCGCCTACGTGGCAGCGCGGCGCGAGAAGGAACTCACCGAGATCATCTCGACCGAGAATCTCAGGCCCGAGGAGACCGAGCGGTTCATGGATGCGGCGTTCCGCGACGGCCAACTGCGCACGACAGGCACCGCGATCACGAAGGTGCTGCCCCCGCTTTCGCGCTTCGCGAAAGACGTCAACCACGCTGAGAAGAAGCAGCGCGTGATCCGGCTGCTGGGCGACTTCTTCGAGCGGTTCTTCGGGCTGAGCGGCGGGGGAGTCGAGTGAGGTTGTGTGGCGGGATTGGGAGTCAATGCCCGCGTATGTGCGGCTGAGGCGGCTTGGCGTGTTTCCGAGCCGTGGGTTGGGGTCAACTACAGATCCGGTTGGCGCAAGCATGCAGCGAGCGCAGGAAGATACGTCTGGATGACGTCGCGAATGACATCTACATCGACACCGAAATACTGGTGCACGAGGATATTGCGGAGTCCTCGGATCTGCGGCCAAGCAATCTCCGGGTGTGCGTCGGTGAATTCAGCGGGAGGGTGGTTTGCCGCTTCTCCGATGATCTGAAGGTTCCGCTCGACGGCGTCTTCCGCCATGTCGACGAGGACCGGGTTGTCGTTGTCGAGTGCCTCAACGTACCGCTGGCATCGTTCGATCGCCTGCTGGATGTCAGCGATGCGCTGTTCGAGGCTTCGGCTCACAACGCGACTGCGTCAGCCATTGCTGAATCTGAGATCGGGCGCTTGAGCAGCTGAACAGGGAAGATGTCTATGTCTTCGCGTCCAAAGAGCAAACGAGTCTCCTCCATCAGGCCGGAAGCGCGCATCAAAAGGTTGCCATCTGCGGGGTTCATTTCCACGAGGATATCGATGTCGCTGCCTTCATGGGCGGTGCCACGGGCGATCGAACCGAAGAGCTTAGGGTTCGTCGCTGCGTACTTCTCGAGAAGGCTGTCAAACTCGCTGCGACGCGCATCAAGCAACTCGCGGAGGGCGAGGGTCTCGGAAGTTGCAACGGGTGTTGACATGTTTCCAGGATACCCGGGGTGGGTGTTTACGTGAGGGTCCCCGGCACGTGCGGATCCCGCCGGCCTTCTCAAGGAACGTCTCGAGCCGTCTCTTCCGTCTGCATCGGAGGAGGCGGCGAGCCCGAAACGCTTGACTCCACGTTCTAAGCTGAGGATCAGGCACACCGAGGCCGCCGCACGACGCGAAGGAGCGGACATGAACACCGGATCGCACGCCGAGGAGGTGGGAGTCATGGCCGTCCGTGCTGTGAAGAAGGGCGCTCTGCAGCGCGCCGTCGTACGTTCCACCAAAGCATCGGCCGAGCTCGAAGGTCGCACTGTGCCTGCGGAATTCGTCCGTTCGGAGCGGGTGGAGCGGTTTCTGGCCGAGCGCCGCAAGCGGACATGACGTCGCTTACGTCGGGATACAGTGAAACGCCGCTTCCCGTCGATGAGATAGATGCCCTGCTCCAGGTGCTCACCGACGAGCTGAACACCCTCGGCGAGGAGATTCCAATTCGGCTCACAACGTGACTGCGTCAGCGATCGCTGAATCTGAGAAAGGAACCTCTCGAACCGTCTCTTCCGTCTGTCTCGGGGGAGGCGGCGAGCCCCAAACGCTTGACTCCACGTTCTAAGCTGAGGATCAGGCACACCCAAGCCGCCGCACTACGCGAAGGAGCGGATATGAACACCGGATCGCACGCCGAGGTGCAGCTCGAGAACGAGCACTTCAAGGTGACGAAGTGGACGATTGAACCGGGTGGGCACATCCCGATGCACGTGCACGAGTACGAGTACGTGGTGGTGCCGCTCGTGAGCGACACCATGCACGTCGTGCTGGCCGACGGCGACGAGATCATTGCCGAGCTCGTCGCGGGCCAGAGCTACACGCGCCCGGCCGGGTCCGAGCATCGGGTCGAGAATAGGGAGTCGCGCGCCGATATCGTCTTCGTCGAAGTCGAGAAGCTGGGCTGAGCACGGCTCGGCACACGGAGAGGGTCAGCGCGCGACACGGCCGTGCGGAGCGAGCTCGCGGCAAGACCGCGTGGCGGATGACGCCCGAATGTCTGAGGCTGAAGATAGCGTTTCAGAGTAGACGAGGAGAACGAACGGAGGTGCGTCGATGGTCCAGTTCGTGCTGCTGGGGGTCTGGGTCCTGATCTTGATCGGGGGGTTCGTCTGGGCGTTCATACGGTTCGCCCGCTACCTGCGCCAGTCGGCCGAGGCGCGGATCCGGCACCCAGATCAACTGTCTCAACCGCCGGAATCGCCGGACCCCGGAGCCAACCCGGTGCAAGACGACGGCGACCCGTCGATCGATCCCGACCTCGAGGGCTACATCAACCGTTGGTACATGTGAGCGCAGTCGTGGGGAATGGGCGCCGAGCTCTGGAGCAGAGCGTCGTCCGGGCAAACAGAAGAAAGACGAAGAACTACGCTGAGAGCAATCGCCCCGATACAAGGCGAACGAAAGAAGGGAGCCGCCCGTGACCGCCGCTCGAGACGCCGTGATCCCCGGCTCCGTCGTGCTCATCACGGGCGCCGCCCGCGGCATGGGCGAGCTCTACGCCCGCCGCGCCGCGCGCGAGGGGGCCGCGGCGATCGCGCTCTGGGACGTCGATGAGGATCGCGCCGAGGCCCTCGCAACCGAACTCATGCGCGCGGGCCGCAGCCGGGGCATGCGCGCCCGCGCGTACGCCGTCGACATCTCCGACCGCGAGGCGGTGCGCGACGCTGCGCAGCGCACCAGGGACGAGCTCGGCGATCCCGACATCGTGATCAACAACGCCGGCATC
>JAGQTL010000199.1 GCA_020439035.1 Leucobacter sp.
GGTGCGGGGTCCGGATTCCTCCTTGACGCATCGAGCGGAGCTTGGTTTGGCGGTTGAACTGCGATCGGGCGATGAGCGCGGCCCGCTGCGAGGCGCGCTCGGTGCCCTTGTCAGGCGCGAGGTCATCGAGCGGCAGGAGGACGCCTCCGGCCCGGAAGCGCAGCTCCTCGAGGCCAGCAGCCGTGCCGCCGGTCTCCTCACCGGCTCCGGCGCCGACCATGCGGTGATGACGCGCGGAGGGCGCGAAGTGCTGCACGACCAAGGCCGCGACGCCGGTCTTGCCCGATCCCCGAGCGCCGCACGGCATGACGGTCTCTCGGGACACCCCCAGGGGTGCCCGGTAGGCCGCTCCGAGCATCGGGGCCATGACTCGATCCGGGGCCGCGCTCATGCACGCCCATGACGCGGCCCACGCACGCCGCAGCTCATCGACGGAGGTCGGCGGCGTCGGCAGCTCGAACTCCGCGAGGGGGGCCGGGACTGAGACCCGAGCGGCTAGCGCGCCCGCCGCTCCGATCCCCCCGCCAGCGTGCAGATAGACGTGCTCGCCTGCGATCTGCACCCACCCGAGCACGCCGTGAGAGACCGTCAGCGGGATTACCCCGGACGTCGAAATGATCGCGTTGCGCAGGGTGCTTCGACCCGATGCGGTGTCCGCGAAAGGCACCGCGCCGTAGGGCAATTCGCCCACCCAGCCGCACTTCTCCCAGCGGTCTCGCTCTACCGCGTCCAGACGGTGCTCGACGCCGCCCTGAGAGGCCACCAGATCAACGTGCGTAAGGACGGTGGGAGAGCCGTCGTGCAGGGCCTCTGCGACCCGACCGACCAGGCGGACGTTCACGGGCAGAAGCTCGGTCAGCTCCTCCACGACTGCTGCGTCATCGCCGCGGCCTGGACGACGGCGGACCCGCCACATACCGGCCTCGTTGGCGCGGTACTCATCACGGATGATCACCCGGCGGACAGGGGCATCCGAGCCGCCTCCTCCCCCCCCGCCGCGCGGGTGGAGGGGGACAACTCGTGACGCGACTCGCTCGTGTGTGGGAGTAGCAGTGGGAGGGGTGCTTGCTACACTCATGCTGGTACTTCCGATCCTCTGATCCAGGGTTTGGACTTCGACCCCCGGGCCGCTCCAACGGCACCGGGGGTCAACCTTTTTCTACGTGGACTTTGGTTCCACTACCCCCCTCAGTAGCGAGAGGGCAGCGATGAGAGCTGCCGATTCTTCGGGATCACGCATCGCGCTCACGAATTCATCCGTGACGATTCCCATAGCGAAGATGCGAACGAGTGCCTCGGCGACACTCTCTGGAAGCTCGGACGCCTTCCGTTCATCCGCGACCATGTCACGACGCAAAAGCCCCGCACGGGCCTTGCGAGTCACATAGCCATTCGACCTGTCGGCCTCGCGAGCTATGCGACGGAGGGACCAGCCTTGCGCTTCCATGACACTGAACATAGCAGTCACCAGCGGCGGCGGCGGCAGGGACACGCCGCTCAGCCGACTCATCCTCGCTCCCGGTTCCGCGCCCACACCTGCAATTGATCGGGTGCGAATAGGTGCGCACTGCCGATCCGATCAACCGCCTCGGGGAATGACTTGTCTCGCTTGCGTGCGGACCGGAGGATTTCGAGCGTCTTGGCCGGGGTCTCGGAGAGTGTCACGATCCCCATATCTGCCGCCTGCTTAAGGGTAATAGCCTCCTCTGCCGGACGGACATCGACAGCTGTAGCCGCCGGGGTAATGTCCTGTAGCTCCTCCGAATGGCTCTCGGCAAAGCTGGCCCAAATCTGCTCGAAATCGACGTCAGATTTCAGCCCGACAAGGCCCTCGGCACGGGCCTCACCCATGGTTTCATCGCCCACCGGCCCCGACAGTGCGAGCATCGGAGCTGGGACCGTCCCAGCGTCTTTACCCTGGTAGAAGTCCTCTCGACCCAGCTGGGACACCGGGGACGCCAAGCCCTCAGCGAAGCATCCCCAGGCGAAAGAGCGGGCGGCTTCGTCAGTCCAGAGCAGGCCCTGAGTCTCGACCGCGAAGTCGTCGACCACGACGTGATAACGACCTCGCCGGGTGGACTTACGCGGGATACGCATAATCTCCGGAGCGAGCATCCGCCAAGCATTGCGGCTCGCCCGTCCGAGAACCCGGCAGCCGTAATTTTCGCGCGCAGCGCCGCCTCCCATAGTGCGTGCATCTCCATACTGTGCGATTGCGAGAGCGTTCATTTTAGGCTCGCGACCCATATAGGAGATTTCATTAAGAGCGGTCACTGCCGGCGACGGTCCAGATGCCCCCTTGGGCTTTATTGTTGACCAATGATCGCGCAATCTACCCGAAAGAGTATTTAACTCTTCTGCCAGGACTAGAATCCTTGGGCCAATATATGAATCATCGGTTAAATCTGCAGCTCGCTGTCGGCGCATGATTTCCTCACCAATGTAAATAAGCTCATCGTGAATATCTTGCACGTCTCGCAGATAGCGCACATGCGGGTGATCCTTCATCCATTTCTGTGAAGTGCGCTTAAGGTCGAGAACGACGACGCGATCGCCCCGATTGAGAATCTGAGCCGCTACATTTCGCGCAAAATAGGACTTACCTGCACCTGTTGCCATAGAGGCGAGAATGTGCGGGGTCTCGGAGTCAAGATTGGCCGTCACCGGCTTATTGGCGCGAGTAATGCCCAGCAGCACCTGGCCGGCGCTGAGTTGGACGACGGCATCCCGGTACTCCTCCGCCGGGGCCAGCTTGGGCACCGGGGGCAGCGCCTGCACCGTGAGCGAGGGCGTGCGCCCCGTCATCGACCAAGCGAAGCGAACCTCGCTCGGCGGAAGCGAGAGCTTCTCGCAGATGATCCCCTGGACCGTCTGACGCATCGACGAGCGCGACGAATGAAAGCCCCCGTCCTCCTCGTCCGGCCCCGCATACAGGCCCACAGGGATCACGACGCGAGCGTGCGCGTCTTGCCTGCGGGCGTAGTCCGCAGGGACCCAGAGTCGGCTACGCGGACGCTCAAGAGCGGGGTCGTAGCCCAGTGGCCCCGCGAGGGCGACGTGTAGCGGCTCGACCACCTCGCGGCGGTGCCGATAACCACGAATCCAACGAAACGCGGCGTCACCCTTCCAGCCGATGAGGACCGAACCGAGGAGCACGACGGCCCAGGCCGTCGAGAGTGCATCGACGCCCCACCCCCACACGAGGACGGCTAGAACGGCCAGGACGGACCAGCGGCGAAGCATCCTTTTCCAGCCCGCCCGCAGGTGCCGGGGCGACGGGACGCGGCCCGCGAAGTAGGGGTGCATCGCATATGAGCCGATCCACCCCGTGCCGTCACTGAACCAGGTCGCGTCGGTTCGTCGTCGCGACGGAACTGCGAAGACCCATCGAAGGACCGCACCCATCACCATCACCCCTGCCCTAGTAGTCACAGCCACCACGCCCACTACGAGGCGCAGGAGCATGTACCCGCCGATCAGCCGGAACACAGCGACCCCGCTACAGGCCCATCTCAGAGGCGATCTGGTGAGAGACCATCCCCGAGGCCAGCGCGACGATTGCCCCGGTGCTCGCCATCTCCGCGAGCACGTCGAGAGAGAGCCAGACGACGACGAGCTCGGCCAGGCCCAGGACGACGAGTGCGACCGCCAGGCCCGATATGGGTAGGCGAGCGATCGTCAGCCATGCCACCTCCGAGTGCTCCCGCAGTGTCCGACGCGGCGGAGCCGGAGGGGCCGGCTTTCGGGCCAGAGCCGCTGCGGAGCCCTCGCGCAGGGCAACCGGACCCGGCGGCGGTGCCTTCCTCGGCTTCCTCTTGGCCGTCGCTCTCACGGCGCTCCTCGCCGTCATCTTCGGCGGCGCGTACGGCGTGACGTCCACTCGCGGCTGCGTCGTCATTGCCTACCTCCCGTTACGATTTATGCACCGCATATCGTGACGATGCTGATATTCACCATCATGCACCACAGAGGGGTCACTTGCGCCTCGTCGATGCCAGTGCAGGGAGACTCGATCCCATGGGGTCACGGCCAGCAGCAGAGGGCGGCGGTGCGCAGCTGCGCACCGACCGGCTCACCATCGCGGGCGACGGCGCTGTCTACCTGGCCGACTCCGACTCCCCCGGCGCGCTCGGCGTCGCCCGACTCACTGACACCGACACCCACGCCGCGCGGCTGGAGCTGCACGGCCCGCCGGCGTTCTGGGAGCACCACTACGCGCACGAGGCCGCTCTCGCGGTCATGAATCGCGGCTTCACCAGCTCGCCCCAGCTACAGCGAGTCTTTGCCGAAGTCGATCCGAGGAATCGGGCGATGCTCGACCTCCTGCGACGGCTCGGCATGAGGCGTGAGGGCACCCTGCGCGCTCACCTCATCGTGGACGGCCACCCCCGAGACACCGTGATCCTGTCGGTCCTCTCCCATGAGTGGACACTCGACCGCTGCCCCGTGTGCGGACGGCCCCTCCTGTCCA
The DNA here is from genome assembly GCA_020439035.1 of Leucobacter sp. Lineage (GTDB taxonomy): Bacteria > Actinomycetota > Actinomycetes > Actinomycetales > Microbacteriaceae > Leucobacter. Next base: position 4,472 of record JAGQTL010000199.1, read on the forward strand.
CCAGCGGGCGACGTCCACGGACGTACTGCTCCGACGCCTGCAAGGCGAAGGCGTTTCGCGCCCGCCGCGCCTCACGCGCCGAAGAGTTCTTCGCACAGCGGCTCATCGAGGAGATCGCTCGACGCCCGAAATAGGGCGATTTTCAGCGCCTGAGACCGGTACCGGTCTCAGGACCGGTCTCAGCAGGCACCCCTATATCCGCAGGTCAGCGAGCCGTGAGACCGGTAGCCATTTTGACCGGTCTCAGGCATTCATGCAGGTCAGTGGCTGTTTTTGCCCCCAGTGAGACCGGTGAGACCGGTTTACGGAACCAGATCCCCCTATGAACCTCACTCCACCCGAACGCGCGACGGGGCATCCGGATAACGTTAAGAGCAGACGGTTTTAACGTTAATTGCGTTAAGCTGCAGTCATGAAAATCATCGCCGTGGGATCCCCCAAGGGCGGCGTCGGGAAGACCACTGCCGCCGTCCACCTCGCGCACTCACTCAGCTCTCACGGGCGGACCCTCCTGGTCGACGCCGACTCGATCCAGAGCGCCGCCGGATGGGCCGGAGACTGGCCCAACGTCGACGTCACGAGCACCATCGGGGCCGACGCACAAGAGCTTGCGCGGCTACGCCAGGCCGATTACGCCTACGCCGTCGTTGACCTTCCAGGAGCCCGCGACGCGGAATCCTGGCACGCCCTACTCGCCCCCCAGGGCGAACGGCCCGTCCCGGACCTCCTGCTCATCCCTTCACGCCCGCGCCTCATCGACCTTGAGCCTGCCGTCCAGCTCATCCGGCAAGAGATCGCCGGGCGACTCCCCTACCTCATCGTCTTCACGATGGTGAAGACCGCGCAGATGCACCTAGCAGAGCAACGGGCCAACGAGCTGCGCGGCCTAGACCTCATCGTCAGCTCGCACATGATCCGGGATTACTCGGTCTACGACGAGGCCCAAGAGCGCCGCTCCCCCGTTCACCGGATCGGCGGCGAACGCCACCGCACCGCCCGCGACGCAGCCAACGACTTCGAGGGCCTTACCTCCGAAGTGCGCACACTCACCCAATGAGAGAGAGGAAACCGCAGGTCATGGCACGCATCCCGCTCGCCGAAGCTCTCGGCGACACCACCCCTCCCCCGGCCACCACGGCGACCGCGCCCAAAGCCCCCAGGAAGCGAGCTACAGCCCCCGCCAGGGCCAAAGCCACCACCGCAACCCGGACCGCCCGACAGGCCACCAAGGCCGCCGAGACACGGGAACCAGAGGTTCGCCACCCCAAGACCTCCGAAGCCGCGCGCGTCGGCCTCTACCTCGACAAGGCCGATTACGACTGGCTCCGGCAGCAGCCCAGCGGCGACCTCAACCGCCTCGTCAGGTCACTCATCGCATGTGCGAGAGCTGACACCCGACTCGCAACCAAAGTAGGTCGATTGGCCTCACGTTATTAACGTGAATCACGCTAACGT
>JAGQTL010000200.1 GCA_020439035.1 Leucobacter sp.
TTCGAGCGCAAGGTGAAGGCCAACCTCGAGCAGCGCAAGTCGACGCTTGAGGTCGAGACCTCGATCCACCAGATCGAGGTGCCGATGGAAGATGTCGTCGAGATCAAGAACGGCCAGCGCAAGATGGTCACCCGCGTGCGCATCCCGGGCTACGTGCTCGTGCGCATGAACCTCAACGAGAACTCGTGGTCGGTCGTGCGCCACACGCCGGGCGTCACCGGGTTCGTCGGCAACGCCCACAACCCCGTTCCCCTGCGCTTCAACGAGGCGTTCGAGATGCTGAAGAGCACCGTCGAGCTCGAGCCCGTGCTCGCGAAGTCGAAGGCGGCGGCGGGCGCGGCCGAGGCCGGCAACGTCGAGATCGACTTCGAGGTCGGCGAGACCATCACCATCAAGTCGGGCTCCTTCGAGGGGCTGCCCGGCACGATCAGCGAGATCAACCCCGCGGCGGGCAAGCTCACCGTGCTCGTCTCGCTGTTCGAGCGCGAGACCCCGGTCGAGCTGAGCTTCGACCAGGTCACCAAGATGCTCTGAGCGGGGCTCGCTCCGCTCTCACGCGTGGTCGCGCGGCATCCTGCCGTCGCAGGCCGTGCCGGCACCGCTCGGCGCGACTCAGTGCGCTCGGCGCGACTCAGCGCGCGGGCGCCGCGAAGATCGCGCCGGGGTTCAGGATGCCCTGCGGGTCGAGCGCGTCCTTGATGCGCTGCTCGATCTCGAGCGCGTCGGCGCCGATCTGTTGCTCGAGCCACGGCCGCTTCAGCTTGCCCACGCCGTGCTCGCCCGAGATGGTGCCGCCGAGGTCGATGGCGAGCGTCATGATCTCACCGTAGGCGGCCTCGGCGCGCGCCTCGGCGGCCGCGTCGTCGGGGTCGAAGAAGACGAGCGGATGCGTGTTGCCGTCGCCCGCGTGCGCGATGAACGCGATGCCGGTGCGATGCGCGCTCGCGATGCGCTCGATGCCGGCGATGAGCCGGCCGAGCTCGGGGATCGGCACGCCCACGTCGGAGAGCAGCAGGCGGCCCTTCGCCTCGACGGCGGGGATCGCGTCGCGCCGCGCCTGGGCGAGCTCGGCGCCGCGCTCGGCTGAGGGCTCCTCGACGAGCGTCGCACCGTGGCGGCGGAACGCCTCGACCATGGCCGTGATGTCGCGCGCCGCGGGGTCGAGGTCGTCGCTGCCCGCGAGCACGAACGCCTCGGCCGCCCGGTCGAGCCCGAGCCCGAACGCGTCCTCGACCGCGTTGATGGCGGTGCGATCCATGTACTCCAGCACGCTCGGCCGCAGCGCCGACGCGATCTCCGCGATCGCGGCCGCGGCCTGGCCCGAGGTCTCGAACCAGGCGGCGATGCGCCGCGGCTCGGGCGGGGCGGGCAGCAGCCGCAGGGTGACCTCGGTGACGACGCCGAGCGTGCCCTCGCTGCCGACGAAGAGCTTGGTCAGCGGCAGGCCCGCGGCATCCTTCACGTACGGACCGCCGAGCCGCAGGGCGCGCCCATCGGCCAGCACGACCTCGAGGCCCAGCACGTAGTCGACCGTCACGCCGTACTTGACGCAGCACAGCCCGCCGGCGTTCGTCGCGATGTTGCCGCCGATGCTGCAGATCTCGTACGACGCCGGGTCGGGCGGGTACCAGAGCCCGTGCGCGGCCACGGCCGCCTTCAGCTCTGCGTTCAACAGGCCGGGCTGCGCGACGGCCGTGCGGGTGGCGGGATCGACGCGCACCTCGCGCATGCGCTCGAGCGAGAGCACGAGCCCGCCGGCAACCGCGGTTGCGCCGCCGGAGACACCGGTGCCGGCCCCGCGCGGCACGAGCGGGATGCCGTGCCGCGCGGCCCAGCGCACGGCGGACTGCACCTCGGCCGTCGACGTCGGCAGCGCCACGGCGAGCGGCACTCCGGCGGCGGGGTCGAGCGCGCGGTCTCGCCGATACGGCTCGACCGCCTCGGCCCCCGCCAGCACGGCGCCCGGCAGCAGGCGGATCAGCTCGGCCAGCGCCTCATCGGGCGCCTCAGCGGGCGCCGCTGCCCCAGCGCGCGCGATATCCCGAGCCGATCCGCCCACGCTCAGCCCTGCTTCTTCACGCGGCGCAGGGCGTGCAGCAGCGGCTCCGTGTAGCCGTTCGGCTGCGCGGCACCCTCGACGATGAGGCGACGAGCCGCGTCGAAGGCGATGCCCGCGGTGCCGGCGCCACCCCCGCCACTCAGCAGCGACTCGTAGGCGGGGTCGCCGGCGTTCTGGCGATCCACCACCACCGAGAGACGCCGCAGGCTCTCGTCGATCTGCGCCTCGGTGATCACGCCGTGCGCCAGCCAGTTGGCGAGCAGCTGGCTCGAGATGCGCAGAGTGGCGCGATCCTCCATCAGGGCGACGTCGTGGATGTCGGGCACCTTCGA
>JAGQTL010000201.1 GCA_020439035.1 Leucobacter sp.
GCATATCGCAGATCGCTTGGGTTACTCCGCCTCGCACCAGCCCACGCTGCACGGGGTCGCGCGAGAGTGCGCCGGGATCGCCGGCGCGCTGCAACGCCGAGTCAGGCCGCGCAGCACCCGCCGCCGCAGCACCCGCCGCCGGCGGCGTCGTCCCCGAGCAGGTTCAGGATCTCGGCGGTCTCGGCCGCGGCCGCACTCGCAATGCCCGCATCCAGATTCAGCTCGCCCGGCGCTTCGACGGTTGCGTTCTCGGTCTGGGTCGTCTCGCTCATGGCGTCTCCTTCTCCCGGCTAGTCGGTACGTGCGAACGTCGCGCACCGGCGATGTTACTCACAGCCACAACACGATTATCCCACGCCGCATTCCCGCGCCGTGGAAGCCGACGGGCTGGTAGCCGAGGGAGGATGCCCGCAAGCAGAAGCCGGTAAGCAGAAGCTTGCAAGCAAAAGCCCGCAAGAGGATGCCGACAAGCAAGAACCCGCGGACCGAGTCCCGCGGGCTACTCCCCCAGCCGATTGCGCGACGCGATGGCCCGATCCGCCTCGCGCTTGTCCTGCTTCTCGCGCAGCGTCTGCCGCTTGTCGTATTCCTTCTTGCCCTTGGCCAGCGCGATCTCGACCTTGGCGCGGCCGTCGAGGAAGTAGAGCCGCAGGGGCACGATCGTCATGCCGCCCTCTCGGGTCTTCTGGTAGAGCTTGTCGATCTGGTGGCGGTGCAGCAGGAGCTTGCGCTTGCGCCGCGGCGCATGATTGGTCCACGATCCGTTCAGGTACTCGGGGATGTACGCCGCATCGAGCCAGGCCTCGCCATGCTCGATGAACACGTAGCCGTCGACGAGCGAAGCGCGCCCCATGCGCAGCGACTTCACCTCGCTGCCCGTGAGCACCATGCCCGCCTCATAGGTATCGAGGATGTGGTAGTCGTGGCGCGCCTTCTTGTTCGACGCGATGAGCTTTTCGCCCGTCTCCTTCGGCACGGCGCACCCCCTATCTGCTGCTCGTCGGCGCCCCGCGCGAGAGCGCCCCGGATCCGTCCGCGATCCACTCGCGAACGAACGACCAGCTTAGCGCAGCTCGCCGCCTACACCCGCAGATAGCGGGCGATCGCGATCTGCGCGGCGATCGCCGAAAGCACAACGCCGACCAGCAGCAGGATCGGCGGCACGATGAGCGATTGCTCGACGGTGACATAGCTCGTGAAACGCACGTTCTCGGCCAGGAAGCCCTGCACGAAGAACTTCACGATCGCCACGGACGCGATCCCCGCGAGGAGTGCGCCGATGAGCGCGGCGATGATGCCCTCGATCACGAACGGCGTCTGGATGAAGCGATTGGAGGCGCCGACGAGGCGCATGATGCCGATCTCGCGCCGGCGGGAGAACGCGGAGAGCCTGATCGTCGTCGAGATCAGGAGCATCGCGGCAACGAGCATGAGCCCGGCGAGCGCGACCGCCGTGTAGCTCGCGACGCCGAGCAGCAGGAAGATGCGGTCGAGCAGGCTGCGCTGATCGGACACGCTCTGCACGCCGGGGATGTTGGTGAAGGCCTCGGTGATGATCTCGGACTGCGAGGGGTCCTTGAGCTTCACCCAGAAGGTCTGGTTGAGCGCCTCGGGCTTCGTGATGTCGACGATCGGGTTGCCGGCGAACTGCTTCTCGAACTCGGCGAACGCCTGGTCGTGATCGACGAAGAAGAAGTCCTCGACATAGGGCGCGAGGGTGTCGGATCGCAGGGCCTCTTCGACGGCGGCGAGCTGCTCCTCATCCGCGTCCGTGCCCGAGCACGTCGCGCTCTGCTCGAAATCGGTGCACATGTAGATCGCGACCTGAGCGCGGTCGTACCAGAACGACTTCATCTGCTGCACCTGCAGCTGCATCAGGATCGCCGCACCCACGAAGGTCAGCGACACGAAGGTGACGAGGATCACCGAGATGACCACCGACAGGTTGCGGCGCAGGCCGTTGCCGACCTCGCTGAGCACCAGACCCAATCTCATCGCACCGGCCCCACATCCGTCTGATCGTCGCGCCCCGAAAGGCCGAGCCGCTCCGCCAGGCTGCCCTCACCCGCGGCGAGCTCGATCGGGTCGATCTCGGCCGTGCCCGCCATCGAGCGCTCGATCGGCGCCGCCGGGCCGCCGGCCCGGATCGTCTGGTCGTCGTCGGCTTCCGCAGCGGGCGGTGCGGGCGCGGGCGCGGGCGGTGCAGGCACCGAGACCGGCGCGGGCTGCTCCTGCGGAGCGGGCGCCGGAGCGGGCTCCGGCTGGGGATCCTGAGCCTCGACGGCGCCCCCGAGCTCCTGCGTCAGGGTCGCGCGCACCACGTCCTCGCTCGTGCGCAGGGCCTGCGCACCGGCATCGGTGAGGTCCGCGATCGGGATCGACGCGGTCTCGCCGTAGCCGCCGCGCTGCTCGTCGCGCACGATCACACCCTGCGAAAGCTCGATCACGCGCTGCTGCATGATGTCGACGAACGTCGCCTCGTGCGTCGCCATGACGACGGTGGTGCCGGCCGCGTTGATGGCCCGCAGCAGTTGCATGATGCCGAGGCTCGTCGCGGGGTCGAGGTTGCCCGTCGGCTCATCGGCCAGCAGGATCGCGGGCTTGTTCACGATCGCGCGCGCGATGGCGACGCGCTGCTGCTCACCGCCCGAGAGCTCGTGCGGGTAGCGCTTGGCCTTGCCCTCGAGGCCGACCATGCGCAGGGTGTCGGGCACGGCCTCCTGGATGAAGCCGCGCGATTTTCCGATCACCTGCAGCGAGAACGCGACGTTATCGTAGACCGTCTTGTTGGTGAGCAGGCGGAAGTCCTGGAACACGACGCCGAGGTTGCGGCGGAAGTACGGCACCTTGCGGTTCGAGATCTTCGCGAGGTTCTGGCCGATTACGTGGATCTTGCCGCTGGTCGGCACATCCTCGCGCAGGATCAGCCGCAGGCACGACGACTTGCCCGAGCCGGAGGCCCCGACGATGAACACGAACTCGCCGCGCTCGATATTGAAGCTGACGCCGTCGAGCGCCGGGCGCTGGGTGCCGCGGTACTTCTTGATGACGTTCTCGAAGAGGATCATGACGCGTACGACCCTACGCGCCGCCGGCCTCCCCGCCCTCGCGACGCGCCGCCGCGCGAGGCACTGCGCCGCAGGTTCCCAGGAACCGCGAAGGGTTTCCCGGTGCTCAGTCCTTCTTGAGCGAGCGCCACCGGATGCCGGCGGCGATGAAGCCATCGAGATCGCCGTCGAACACCGAATCGGGCTGCGACGACTCGTGGCCGGTGCGCAGATCCTTCACCAACTGCTGCCCGTAGAGGAAGTACGAGCGGATCTGATCGCCCCAGCTCGCCGTGACGCTGCCGGCGAGCTCCTTCTTCTTCGCCGCCTCCTCCTCGCGCTGCAGCAGCAGCAGACGGGTCTGCAGCAGGCGCATGGCGGCCGCACGGTTCTGGATCTGGCTCTTCTCGTTCTGCATCGAGATCACGATGCCGGTCGGCAGATGCGTGATGCGCACGGCCGAGTCGGT
>JAGQTL010000202.1 GCA_020439035.1 Leucobacter sp.
GTCTCGAGCATCACGTAGTTCGAGATGTCGACCGGCAGCGACAGCGAGCGGATGCCCGCGAGCAGCAGCCTGGCCGCCATCCAGGGTGGCGTCGGGCGGCTCGGATCGATGCCGCGCACCACGCGCGCGATGAAGCCGGTGCAGCCCTGCCGGCCGCGGATCGGGGCGCGGTCGTCGAGCACGATGGGGAATCCCGTGGCCGAGCCGATTTCGAGCGAGGTCGCCGGGTCGGTGAAGGCGGCGCCCGTCGCGTGCCCGTACTCGCGGGCGACTCCGCGGACGGAGAAGGCGTAGCCGCGATCCGGCGTCACGTTGATCTCCACGGCGGTGTCGCGCATGCCGAGGAGCTCGAGCGCGTCCGCGCCCACCTCGGGGTCGAGACCCAGACGGGAGAGCACGATGATGCCGTCGTGGTCCTCGCCCAGCGCGAGCTCCTTCGCGGAGGCGATCATGCCGTCGCTGACGTGGCCGTAGGTCTTGCGCGCGGCGATGCGGAAGTCGCCGGGAAGCACGCTCCCCGGCAGCGTCACGACGACCTTGTCGCCCACCTCGAAGTTGTGGGCGCCGCAGACGATGCCGCGGACATCCGCGCCGCCGTCGGCGGCCGACTGCCCCTCGGGCGCCACGCGCACCTGGCACCAGTTGATCGTCTTGCCGTTCGACTGCGGCTCGGGATCGCGCGCGAGCACCTGGCCCACGACGATCGGCCCGTCGGCCTCGAAGCGGCGGATCGCCTCTTCCTCGAAGCCGACGCGCACGAGGTCCGCGTGGACCTGCTCGGGGGTGGCATCGCTCGGCAGGTCAACGTGCTCGCGCAGCCAGCTCAGGGGAATACGCATCAGACCAGCCCTCCGAACTGACGATTGAATCTCACGTCGCCCTCGACCATGTCGCGCATGTCGTTGAGGTCATGACGGAACTGCAGGGTGCGTTCGATGCCCATGCCGAAGGCGAAGCCCTGGTACGCATCGGGGTCGATGCCGGCAGCGAGGAGCACGTTCGGATCGACCATGCCGCATCCGCCCCACTCGACCCAGCGCGCGCCGCCCTTCGCGTTCGGCTGCCAGACGTCCATCTCGGCCGAGGGCTCGGTGAACGGGAAGAAGTTCGGTCGCAGCCGGATCTTCGCCTCCTCGCCGAACATCTGCCTGGCGAAGTGCTCGAGCGTGCCACGGAGGTGCGCCATGGTGAGCCCGCGGTCGATCGCGAGGCCCTCGATCTGCTGGAACACGGGGGTGTGCGTTGCGTCGAGCTCGTCGGTGCGGTAGACGCGGCCGGGGGCGATCACGTAGACGGGCAGCTCGCGACCGAGCAGCGTGCGCACCTGCACGGGCGAGGTGTGCGTGCGCAGAAGCAGGTGACGATCCGCGGGCTCGACGAAGAACGTGTCCTGCATGGCGCGCGCCGGATGATCCGGGTCGAAGCCGAGCGCATCGAAGTTGAACCACTCGTGCTCGAGCTCGGGCCCCTCGGCGATCTCCCAGCCCATGCCGACGAAGACATCGGAGACCTCGTCCATGAGCTGCGCGAGCGGGTGCCGGGTGCCGCTCGTCCGGCGCACCGGCGCCTCCGTCACATCGACCGTCTCGGCGGCGAGACGCTCGGCGGCCTCCCGCTCAGCGAGTTCGGACTCGCGCGCCTGGTAGGCGGCCTCGATGCGCCCGCGGGCCTGGCCCATCAGCTTGCCGGTCGCGGCCTTCTGATCCTTCGGCACCTGACGCATGCGCGCGTTCAGGCGGGCAATCGGGGAGCCATCGCCGGCATGCTCGGTTCGCGCCTGCTTGAGATCGGCCACCGTCGCCGCCGCGGCGAACGCCGCGAGGGCGGCCTCGACAGCGGCATCCGCCGCTTCCGGGGTGATCGGGTTGGCCTCGTCGGCCGCGTTCGTTTCGCTCACTGACACGAGGATCAATCCTATCGCTTCATCCGTCCCGTTTCCGCGGTGCGTAGAATGGGGGGCGTGAGCGAGCAGCGGGTTCCGATGACCCGCGCGGCCCGGACCGCGCGGGGCGCTCTCGGCGCGACCGTCGCAACGCTCCTCGCGGCGACCTCGCACGGGCTCGCCGGCGGCGCGATCACCCCGATCGCGATCCTCGCCACGGCGCTCGTGGCGCTCCCGCTCTGCGTCGCGCTCGCGGGTCGCATCGGCTCGCTCTGGCGGCTGAGCCTCGCCGTCGGCGCGAGCCAGCTGCTGTACCACTGGTCGTTCTGGAGCCTCGGAACGCCGGGCGGCGGCATCCCGCTGCATGCGCACGGCGGAGTCGCGCCCATGGGGTTCGTGGACGCCACCGGAATGAGCGGCGCCGTGGCGAGCACCGCCGGCACCGGCGGCGCCGACACGGGCATGTGGATCGCGCACGCGGTCGCCGCCGTGCTCACGATCGCGCTCCTGCATCGCGGCGAACTGGCCGTCACCGTGCTCGCACGCCTGATCCTCCGCGTGCTCCCGCTGCCGCGGCCGCGGCCGATCACGACCACTGGCCCGCGCGTCCGCCCGGTCCGCCTGCCCGTGCGTCCCCTGCACGAGCGCCTCGTGGCGCTGTCCGCGATCAGCCATCGCGGCCCGCCGCAGCCGCTTCACGCCCTCGCTCACTAGCTCGCCGCCCGCGTATCTCCGTCGGCGGCACCTCACCGTCGACACCCGGCAGACGCCGGAGAAACCAGGCAACGAATCCCATGAACACTGTCATTCCCACACGCGCCGGCGCACCTGCCCCGGCTCGGAGCATCGCCGCTCGCACCGGCCTTCGGGCGCTGAGCGCGGGCACCCTCGCGCTCGGCGCCGCCCTTGCACTCTCGATCGGCGGGGCCGCCCCCGCGCTCGCGCACGACGAGCTCGTGAGCTACCAGATCGACTCGGACCCGGGCACCGGGGCGCCCGAGACCCTCACCATGAGCTTCAGCGACGACCTGATGGCCGTCGGCACCGAGATCCGCATCACCGACGCCGAGGAGCGCGTCGTGAGCGAGGGGGATCCCGAGATCTCCGGCCGCGACGCGGTGCAGCACTTCGCCCCGGGGGTCGGAGAGGGCGACTACCAGATCGCCTGGCGAGTCGTCTCGAGCGACGGCCACCCCATCGAGGGACGGCTCTTCTTCTCGCTCGAGGCGGATGGCCGGCCGAGCTGGATCCCGGCGGGCGACGCGGCCGGATCGGGTGAAGCCGGTGAAACCGGTGGGGACGCCGGAGACGCCGGATCCGAGGGCGCGGAGGCCCAGGAAGGATCCGCGGACGACAGCGCGCACGCGGGCCACGACGGCACGGCCGCGCACACCGACGGCAGCGACGGTGGGCCCGGAGCCGGCACCGTGATCGCGGTCGGGCTGGGCCTCGCGGCGATCGTCGCCGCAGCCGCCACCGCCGGCGCGGTCAGTCGCAGGCGCCGTGAGCAGGCGCTGCGCGACGCCTCGAGCGACGCGGCCGAGCGAGACGGAACCGAGCAGTGAAGCGGGCGGTGTACTCACTCGTCACCGCCCTCGCACTCGTCGCAACCGCGCCGCTCCTGAGCGGCTGCAGCGGCGTGCCCGCCGGCACCACGGGCGACGGCCCGGTGGCGCTCGCGGAGGGCTGGGCCAAGTCCGCCGACGCCGGGGGCATGACCGGCGTCTTCGGCACGCTGACGAATCACGGCCCGACGCCGCTCTCGATCACGGGCATCGAGAGCGATGCCGCCGGAGTAGCGGAACTGCACGAAGTGACCGCGGACGGCGTGATGCAGGAGAAGGCGAGGGGCGCGACGCTCGCACCCGGCGAGCCGTTCGAGCTCTCACCCGGCCGCGACCACATCATGCTGATGGATCTCGGCCACGACCTGCTGCCCGGTGACGACGTGACGTTCGCGCTGCGGTTCTCCGACGGGTCGACGCAGTCGTACACGGTACCAGTGAAGGACTATGCGGGCGCGAATGAGAGCTACGAGCACGGCGATGGCCATGGCTCCGACCACTGAGCTCAGCCGCCGCGCCCTCTTCTCCGGGGGCGCGGCGGGGGTCGGCGCCGCGGTCGGCGCAGCGCTCGGCGCCGGCGCGTTGGCGGGGGCCGGAGGAGCGGCGGCGATCGAAGCCGGCCGGGATTCCACGTTCGGCGGTGAGGCGCTGGCGTGCCACGGCGCCCACCAGGCCGGAATCGTAACCGCTCCGGCCGCGCACATCCGCTACCTCGCCTACGAGCTCCGAGGCGACGCGGATGCGGCGGCGCTGCAGCGGCTGTTCCGCGTGCTCACTGGAGATATCGAGGGCCTGACCTCGGGCGACGCGCCGCTCGCGGATCCCGAACCCGAACTCGCGATCAGGCCGTCGCGGCTGGCGATCACGGTGGGCGTCGGCCGCGGGCTGATGGATCGCATCGACTCCGCGCTCGCGCCGGAGTGGCTCGCCCCGCTGCCGGCGTTCTCGCGCGACGCGCTCGGCACGGGCTTCGATGGCGGGGATCTGCTGCTCATGGTGCAGGCGGACGACCTGCTGCCGATGGCGCATGCGAGCCGCATGCTCGGTCGCGACATCGCGAGCTTCGCGACACCGCTGTGGCGGCAGCAGGGCTTCCGCGGCGCGCGCGGAGCCGATGCCGAGGGCGCGACCATGCGCAATCTCATGGGTCAGCTCGACGGAACGGTGCAGCCCGCCGACCACGAGCACGAGGCGCTGATCTGGTTGGGCGACGAGTCCGGCCCGCTCGCGGGTGGCACCGCCTTCGTGCTGCGCCGCATCCGGATGGAGCTCGACACGTGGGATCGCGTGGATCGCCCCGGTCGCGAGCAGAGCATCGGCCGGCGCCTCGACGACGGCTCTCCGCTCAGTGCCCCTCCGGGGAGCGGCGAGCACGCGGAGGCCGACTTCGGCCGGAGCGACGAGGCCGGGCTCAGCGCGATCCCGCTGGCCGCGCACATGCGTCGCGCGCACTCGAGCGATCCGTCCGAGCGCATCCTCCGTCGATCGGACAACTTCGAGCAGGGCGACGAGAGCGGCCTGCTCTTCGGCTGCTTTCAGCGCGATCCGTTGCGGCAGTTCGTTCCGATCCAGCGGCGCCTCGACGAGGCGGATCTGCTGAACGAGTGGATCACCCACACGGGCTCCGCGGTGTTCGCCCTGCTGCCCGGCTTCGCTCCCGGCGAGACCCTGGGGGCGCGACTGTTCACCTGAGCGGGGGCACGCGGCCCGGGTTCGCAGCCCGGGTGGGCGGCCCGGGCCGCGCGCGCTACGCGGTGCGCCCCGCTTCGACCGGCTTCTGCTGACCGATCGCCCACACGTAGGGAGCGGGCGTGCCGTTCACCGCCCAGTCGCCGACGATGCGCTGCTTGAAGATCACCGGGTTGTGGGAGGCGACCGTGCGCGCATTGCGCCAGAAGCGGTCGAGCTTCTTCGCGTCGGAGGCCGCTGAGGCGCTCAGCGCGTTCAGCACCTCGCTCGTCGCGCGGAGCGAGAGGTCGACCAGCACGATCTGTCCCTGAGCCGAATCGAGCTCGGCGCGCTGGTTCGCCTGCTCCTCGGCCTCGGCGTCGTCGAGGAAACGCGCCTCATACGCCTGCTGGCTCGCCTCGGCGGCACGCACCGCGATGGCGCGCGCCGCGAAGCCCTGAGCCGTGGCGACGCCGACGGTCTGCTGCACGAGCGGATCCTCGCGCCAGACCGCGCTCGAACCGTGGCTGAAGACGCGCGTGCGGGCGTGGGCCTCGCGCGCGACCGTCTCGGCGGCTCCGGTGACCAGGCCCGCGAGGGTCGCCAGGTGCACGAGCTGGTAGAACGCGGTCTGGTAGCGGAAGCGGTCGGCGAACTCCGTGATGTGCTCGGCCTCGACGCGCGCGCCGTCGAGCACCGCGGTGCCGCTCCCGGTCGTGCGCTGCCCGAAGCCGTCCCAGTCGTCGAGCACGGTCACCCCCTCCTGGTCGGCCCGCACGATCGCGATCACCGCGACCCCGTCCTCCTCGCGCTCCGCATAGACGTCGAGCCAATCGGCGAAGATGCTGCCGGTGCTGTAGTACTTCGTGCCATCGACGACGAGGCCCGCGTCGGTGCGGCGAACCTTGGTGTTCACGTCACCGACCGCGACATCGCCGATCTCGGTCCACGCATTGCCCGCGATCTCGCCAGCGACGAAACGAGCGAACCAGGCCGACTGGTCGGAGGTCGCATGCTGGTTGAGCCGATCCTCGACGTAGGCGAAGTGCCCGCGCAGCGCCTGCGCGAGGTTCGAATCGACGGCGGCGAGCTCCGCGAGCAGCTCGATCAGCTGCGGCAGGGATGCGCCCGCACCCCCGTAGCGGCGGGGCACTCGGACGGCGCCGAAGCCCGCCGCTGCGAGCAGCGCGATCTCCTCCCGCGGCAGCGTGCGATCCTGCTCGCGAGCGAGCGCGGTGTCGGCGATCCGGGAGAACAGCGGGCGGAACGTCGCCGCAAGCGACTCGTAGTCGGTGCCGGTGGAGACGTCGTCGCGGAGGTGGTCGGGAAGTTGCCGGGTCATCTGAGTTCCTTTACTGGGCTGCGCGCGGTCGGCGCGTCTCGGGGTGGGCGCGGGGCGACGACGTCGCGGTCGTCTCGCCGTGCGGGCGATCGACGCTGTCGTTCCCGGGCAGCTTAGGTTCACCTCGCCCGTGGCCGGAGAAGATTGACGCGGCATGACGCGGTGTTTCAACGATCGTGTCACGAACGGACACGCGGAGTCATGGAGCGCTGCGGCGGTTGAACCCCGCCCCGCAACGCTCCTAGTGTTACCGCTCAGGATTGTCGGCGAGCCCCGAGTCCGCACACGCATACACACCCTCAGAAAGACGACACCATGAGCGCAACCACCGAACCCGCGACGACCGAACCGGGAATCACCTCACCGTCGATCACGCAGGCGCACCTGCTCGATCGCTGGGAGCACCAGCCCAACCCCGAAACCGCCGAGCAGTGGCTCGTGCGCGCCGAAGAGGTCGCCGACATCCTCGCCGTCGACGCGGTCGAGCGCGATCGCGCGAACGTGCCGCCCCACGCCGAGGTGCGACTGCTGAAGAGCGCCGGCCTCGTCACCGTGCTGGGCCCGAAGGCCTTCGGCGGGGCCGAGCTGCCCTGGCACATCGCGAACCGAATCGTGCGGATTATCGCCCGCGCCGACGGGTCGATCGCCCAACTGCTCGGGTACCACTACCTCTGGGCCTGGGCGGCCAGGCTCGTCGGCACCGACGCCCAGATCGCCGCGGTCGAGGAGCTCTACACCGCGAACAACTTCTTCTTCGGCGGCGCGGTGAACCCCCGCGACAGCGACCTCGTCGTCACCGAGAAGGGCGAGGAGCTCGTCTTCAACGGGGCCAAGTCGTTCGCCACGGGCGGCCGCGTCGCCGATCTCACGGTGCTCGAGGGCATCCTCGAGGGCACCGACACCCACATCTTCGCGATCGTCCCGACCGACCAGCCGGGCATCGTGTTCGCCGACGACTGGGACAACCTCGGTCAGCGGCTCACCGAGTCGGGGTCGGTGAGGATCAGCGATGTGCGAGTCGACTGGTCGGCCGCCGCGGGCTTCGTGGACCGCGTCTACCAGCCGCTCGTCTACAACACCCTCAACGTGCCTGCACTCCAGGCGGTCTTCAACAACCTCTACCTCGGCATCGCCGAGGGGGCCTTGCGCGCCGCCGCCGCGTACACCCGCGAATACACGCGCGCGTGGCCGTACGGGGGCGAGGGCAAGCACCACGGCACCGATGAGTTCTACGTGCTCGAGGGGTACGGCGAGCTCGCGTCGAAGCTGTGGGCCGACGCCGCGCTGATCGACCGGATCGACCTCGAGATCAGCGAGGTGCTGCATGCTCCCCGCGAGCAGCTGACCGAGCGCCGCCGTGGCGAGGTCGCCGTGCAGGTGGCCGCGGGCAAACTGCGCATCATCGAGGACGGCCTCGACGTCGCGACGAAGATCTTCGAGCTGACCGGCGCACGGGCCAGCGCGAACTCCGTCGGCCTCGACATCTACTGGCGCAACCTGCGCACGCACAGCCTGCACGACCCGGTGCCGTACAAGAAGCACGAGGTCGGCCGCTACGTGCTGCTCGGCGAGATCCCGCAGCCGACCTGGTACAGCTAAGCCGCCGTCGCGCGCTGGGCGAAGGCCGTCGTGTAGAGGCAGACGCTCGCGGCGGTCGCGAGGTTGAGCGACTCGGCTTCGCCGTAGATCGGCAGCCGCAGCGCACGGTCGGCGAGCGCGCGATCCGACTCCGCGAGCCCGCGGGCCTCGTTGCCGAACACCCAGGCGACGGGGCTCGTGAGCGCCGGGTCGGCCGGCGCGAGCTCGGCGCCGTGGACGTCCGCGGCGAGCACGGCGAGCCCCGCCGTGCGCACCGCGGTGATCGCGTCGGCCAGCCGCGGCACGGTGACGACCGGGAGGTGGAACAGGGAGCCCGTGGTCGATCGCACCACCTTCGGGTGCCAGGGGTCGATGCTCTCCCCCGCGAAGATCACGGCGTCCGCGCCGGCCGCATCGGCCGCGCGCAGCACGGTTCCGGCGTTGCCAGGGTCGCGGATCTCATACAGGATCACCACGAGCCGCGCGCCCGAGATCGCCTGCTCGAGCGGCGGCGGTTCGATGCGCGCGACGGCGAGCACGCCCTGCGGTGTGACGGTCTCGGCCATGGCCGCGAGCACCGGCTCCGTCGTGCGCGTGAGCTCGACCCCCTGCTCGGAGGCCAGTCGATCGATCTCGTGCTGCCACGGCTCGGTGCCGGTCGTGGCGAAGACGGTCTCGACGAGCTCCGGGCGAAAGCGCAGCAGCTCGCGCACGGACTGCGGCCCCTCGACGAGAAAACGGCCGGTCAGCAGCCGATCCTTCTTGCGCGCGAGCGCAGCGACCCGCTTCACGCGCCCGCTCTTCGGATTCTCGATCACCCGACCAGCCTAGGGCGTTGCCGGCGACATCGGCGTCGCCCACCGAGCGAAAAGGCCGGCCACCAGACGGTGACCGGCCCGTTCGTGACGCAGTTCGCCTACTCCGCGGCCTCTTCGGTGGCCTTCTTGGCGGGAGCCTTCTTGGCTGCGGGCTTCTCGGCCTTCTCGGCAGCCGGCTTCTCGGCGGCGGCCTTCTTGGCGGGAGCCTTCTTCGCCGCCGGCTTCTCGGCTGCGGGAGCCTCGGCGGGCTTCGGAGCCGAGGTGTCGGCCGGCAGCGCCTGCTTCGCGACCTCGACGAGCGACGCGAACGCGGCCGGCTCGTTGGTGGCGAGCTCGGAGAGCATGCGCCGGTCGACCTCGACGCCCGCCAGCGCGAGCCCCTGGATGAAGCGGTTGTAGGTCAGGCCGTTCGCACGCGCGCCCGCGTTGATGCGCTGGATCCACAGGCGGCGGAAGTCGCCCTTCTTCTTCCGGCGATCGTTGTACGCGTAGACGAGCGAGTGCGTGACCTGCTCCTTGGCCTTGCGGT
>JAGQTL010000203.1 GCA_020439035.1 Leucobacter sp.
TCGAGCGCGAGGTTCGCGGTCTGGATCGCGCGGCTCAGCACCGAGGTGTGCAGCACGTCGGGCAGCATCCCCGCTTCAGCGAGCAGTTCGCCGGCCCGCGCGGCCTCGCCGCGGCCCTGCTCGGTGAGCCGCACGTCGACCCATCCCGTGAAAAGGTTCTTCTGGTTCCACTCGCTCTGGCCGTGGCGCAGCAGGATCAGGGTGTTCGTCATGGCTCCAGTCTATTGGCTGCGGCCCGGCCGACCGCGCGTCACAGGCGCTTCAGCCTGGGGATCTCCCTCGTCGCCCCCGCATCAGCCGGGACGATGACTTCCTGGCCGGCGGCGATCCGCTCGCCCCCCGCGAGTTCAACGGCGAGGGCGGCATCCTCGGGAACCGATCGCTTCAGGAGCGCCAGGGCGATGCCGCCCCACTCGTAGTGGAGTGCCGCGCGCGTGATGCGGCCGACCGGGCGATCCGCACGCACCTCGGGTTCGGAGGCCGCGCCGGGGGTCGCCTCCGAATAGACGAGCGCCCCGGGGGCGGGGAGTTGCCCGCCCGAGCCGTCGAGGTGCAGCAGCGCAAGCCGGCGCGGGGGGTGCCCGAGGTTGTGCACCTTGGCGATCGTCTCCTGCCCGCGGTAGCACCCCTTGGTCAGGTGCACCGCCGTGCGCAGCCAGTCGAGTTCGTGCGGAATCGCCCGTTCGTCCACTTCGGCCCGCAGCGTCGGGCGCCCCGCGCGCACCTCGAGCGCCGAGAGTGCGGCGAGCCCGGCCGCACTCGCGTCACCCGAACGCACCAGGCCGGCGACGGCGGCGAGCGCCTCGCGCGGGAAGACCAGCCGGCTCGCCGACCACCCGGAGCCGGGGTGCTCGCCATGCGCGTACTGCACGCCGCCGGGTGCCACCTCCGCCCACGGATCGCGCCATTCAACGACCGGGCCGATTCCCCCGTTCGCCCCCAGGCCGCGGAGCGCGGGCAGCGCGCTCCCGCCCGCGAAGGCGAGCACGGCGGCGTACTCGCTGCTGACGTCGGTGACCTCGACCCGGAGCGCGAAGCGCATGCGGTTCAGGTATTCGGCGAGCGGCTCGGCCGATCCCTCATCGACGAGCAGCCAGCTGCGCTCGCCGTCGTCGACCAGCCTGATGGCGTGCTCGATCCGCCCCGTCGGGCCGAGGAGGAGCGTCTCGACGGATGCTCCGGGCGCGAGACCCGTGAGCTGCTGGCTCGTCATCGAGTGCAGCCAGCTCAGTCGGTCGGGGCCCGAAACCGTGACGATGCCGTGGTGCGTGAGCGCCACGATCGCGTCGCCCGCGTCGAGCGCGCGCTGCTCGGCGAGCGGCGCGCCGTAGTGCTCGACCGCACCGAGCGGGCGCAGTGCCGCGGCATCGTCCCCCTCCCCCGCGGCGGCATCACCGGGGCCGAGCGCCTCGACGGCGCCCGGAAGGGAGAGGAAGGGATCGATCACGCGCAGCGAATCGGATCAGCCGATTACTGCTGGCCCTTGAAAAGCTTGTAGATGACGACGCCCGACACCCAGGCGATCGCGAGCGAGGCCAGACCGAGGAGGCCGAGGAAGAAGAGTTCGAGAGCGAGCATGCCCACAGTTTAGCCGAGCAGGAGCCCGACCGCGTCGATCACGGCGATCACGAGCACCGAACCGGCCACGCTGAACGAGACGCGGGTGATGAATCCTTCGCGCTGAGCGGTGCCGAGCTGCAGGGCGAACGTGACGAGCGTGCTCACGCCGATCGCGAGCACCAGCCACGAGAATCGCGCGTCGCCGCGCACGAGCACGGTCACGAGCGCGCCGAACACCGCGGCGATCGCCCACGCCGTCACGAGCCGGCCGAGATGCCACGACGCGACCGGCGCAGCCTGCTCCAGCTGCTCAGCCTGCGCGGCCTCCTGCCCCGGCTCGGACTCCGCACTGATTCCGTTCACGCTCCCCATCCTCGCACACGGAGAAACACGGAGCCCGGGCCGGCTTGCGCGACCGGTAGAATCGATGCAGCCGAGACTCGGCGGAGGGGAGCCGACCGTGCAGCTGCTCTGCCTCACCGCGGGCGATCCGGCCGACATGCTTCCCGGCCTGGAGCTCCTCTCGCACGAATGGCGCGTCACCCCGCTCGACGTCCGGGTGCCGCCCTCGGCGGCCGAGCGTTTCGATCTGCTGCTCGTCGACGGCACCAGCGACGCACGCCGCGCGCGGGCCGCATGCCTCGAGCTGCTGCGCGACTGCCCGACACCGCGCCTGCTCATCGCGTCGCAGGCGACGCTCGCGGCCATCACGCACGAGTGGGGCGTGGCGGATGTGCTGCTCCCCGAGGCGAGCCCGGCCGAGATCGAGCTCCGCCTGCGCCTCGGCCAGACGAGCCCCACGGCGGCCACGACCCCGGCGGAACCCGGCACCGTCAGCTCATCCGGCGTCGAGATCGACGAATCGACGTTCACCGCGCAGGTGCACGAGCGGATGCTCGACCTCACGTACAAGGAGTTCGAGCTCCTGCACTTCCTCGCCAAGCACCCGGGCCGGGTGTTCACCCGCGATCAGCTGCTCGGCGAGGTGTGGGGAACCGATTACTTCGGCGGCGTGCGCACGGTCGATGTGCATGTGCGGAGGCTCCGCGCGAAGCTCGGCGAGCACGAGGCGCTGATCAGCACGGTCCGGGGCGTCGGGTACGGCTTCGCGCGCGTGCAGACCGAGGAGGGCTGATGCCGATCGAGATCCGCCGGTCCGGGGCGACCGACCGCGACGCGGCGCTTGCCGATGTGCGCGAGGTGCTCGCCGCGGCCGAGCGCGCCGACGGGTTCCCCGCGATTTCGGATCAGGCGCTCCTCGCGGCGGCGCAGGGCCGGCGCGAGGTGCTGCTGGCGATGCAGACGACGCCGTCCGACGGCACGCGCACAGCCGCGGTCGGGATCCTCGGCGAGGGCGAGCTCGACCTCGCGGTGCACCCCGCGGATCGGAGCCGCGGGGTCGGCACTCGCATGCTCGACGCACTGCTGCGAACCGACGCCACGGGCACCGGCCGAGCGCCGCATGGCGCGTCCGATGGCGGGGAGCCGCACGAACTGCGCGCCTGGGCGCATGGCGAGAACCCGGCCGCGCAGGCGCTGCTCGCCCGGGCCGGCTTCGCCCCCGCGCGCTCGCTCCTCCGCCTGGCGCTCGATCCCGCGCAGCTGCCGGAGGCGATCGCGGGGGCGCGCCCGCTGCCCGACGGTTTCGCGCTGCGGGCCTTCGATCCCGCGCGAGCCGACGATGCGAGCGACTGGGTGCGGGTGAACGCCGCGGCCTTCGCGAGCCACCCCGAGCAGGGGGGCGTGACCCTCGACGATTTCGCGGCGACGCGGCAGGAGCCGTGGTTCGACGCCGATGACCTGATCCTCGCGTTCGCGCCGGCCGATGCGCCCGACGGCGCCGGAGAACTGGCCGGGTACACCTGGATCAAGACCCTGCACCACGACGGCGACGCCGGGAGCGCCCCGAGCACCGAGACGGAGCTCTACGTGCTCGGCGTCGGCCCCGGCTTCGCGGGCCGCGGCCTCGGCGCGGCCCTGCTCGGCGAGACGCTCCGACGGATGGCGGCACACCGGCCGGATCGCATCACGCTCTACGTCGACGGCGACAACGAAAACGCGCTGGCGTTGTACGAGCGGGCTGGCTTCACCATCGATCAGCTCAGCACGCAGTGGGTGCGCCGCTGATCCACGAGCCCCCGCCGACACCGCCGGCCTCGCTCGCACCGCCCGCACCGCCGGCCCAGTGCGCGCCCGGCCGGGGCTCCTGACACAATAGAAGCATGAGCGAGAGAACCACGCCCGCGACCGCGGAGGCCGCGGCGCTCACCTCGGAGATCCCGGTCGTGCCGGCCCCCGCCGACGATCTCCCGGCCGACCGCTACATCGATCGCGAGCTCAGCTGGCTCGCGTTCAACC
>JAGQTL010000012.1 GCA_020439035.1 Leucobacter sp.
GGTTCGAATCCTGCCGGGGGCACCGAACGACTGCCATTCAAGTCAATGAGACGTGAATTCGTCGCTGCTGCAAACACTATTGTCAGATGATATGGCTCGATTATGCCCAGGCTCGCGAGCACCCGACATGGCCGCGCACGCCAAAGCGCGCCGAGCCTCCGCAGGAGTGCTCAGTGAGATATTGTCAGCGTAGTACAAAGGAATCTGAGAGTGAGGGCCGGGTGTGCCGCGCTACGTCGACCATGAGCAACGGCGGAAGGATATTGTTCGAGCTGCGGCCGCAGTCCTTGCGGACTCTGGCTATGCGAACTTCAGTTTGCGGGCGATCGCTACCCGGATGGGTGGTTCGAGTACTCTTGTGACGCATTACTTCGCGACGCGTGAGCAACTCGTGACGGCACTCATCGCGTGGATCTTCGATGATGCCGAGGCCGAGTACAAGGAGCTCATGGGCATCGACGGCGGTAGGGAGCGGCTCGTGGCCGTCCTCGAGTACTTTCTACCTACCGATGCGGAGTCAGCCGAGCAGGAGCGTATCCGCATCGCATTGCTGCCCTATCGGAGTACGGACGAGGTCGTGGCTGATTTCTTCGCACGCCTCGAGGAGCGTATGCGCGCACTTCTGCGCGTAGGTGTGGAGTCGCTGGCGGATCCTGCCGATATCGACGGCTATGTGTCGTTACTGCGGGCCTGGGTTAATGGCATGGCACTGTCCGTCGTGGAACACCCGGAATTGTGGTCGGCGGAGCAACAGCGTGTCGCGATGGAGTGGTTCCTCGAGCGCCTCTTGCCGGCGGATGCGGGAGCGGCATTGCCGCGACTCTGACCGGCTGTCCGCGACATGTCGGCGACACGCATCGTACCGTGAAGTCAGACGTCGCGTGCCGCAGTTTCGTCGATGGTCGTCAGCGCGGTGGCAGCTTCCGCTTCCTGTTGTCGTTCGCGTCTGCTGGATACGTGGGCGATCCAGGCGACCGGGAGGGCGACGAGTAGGCCGAGTGCGGCGACGACCCAGGTGAAGCCCTCGACTCCAATCGACTCGATGAGGAGCGCTCCGACGATCGGCGAGAACGCGGTGCCGATCATGTAGACCGCGGACATCGGCGCCGACCAGCGCCCAGTGACGTCCAGCCCGGCGGCCGTCGCCAGGAGGTAGAGAAACGCGACGACGGAGACGAAGTCCCAGAGGATGAAACCGATCGACCACACTGTGGGGTCTACTAAGACCCCGAGCACGACTTTGAGCGCCGCGTTCAAGATCATCAGGATCGCGAGCGGAAGGGCACGCCCGAGGCGTCGCCCGACGACGGCCAGTATTCCGGCGCCGATGAGTGCGGCGACTTCGCCGATGCTGAAGATGAGCCCCGATTCGTCTTCGCTCATGCCGACGTGGTCTGCGGCCATGATGGAGGCCATACCCCAGACCGAGGTCTCGGCGAGGCCCCAAATCGGGAAGATCACGAGGAGGCTGATCCCCGCGAGGAGAACACTGCGCGGCGTCTTTTCGGAGACGCGGTCGCCCTCGATGGTCGCGCTCAGCGTCGAGACGTCCATCGGTAGTGCCTCGACAGGGACGGTGGCCTGCGGGATCCAGCCCGTGATCAGGAGGGTCACAAGACACAAGGCGGCCAGTGGGAGGAACACGTTCAGCGGCAGGAGGCCGAAGAGCGGTACGATCGCGAGCACAGCGGCGGTCATGGCGCCGTTGATGAGCCCGGCGATACCGGCGACGCGATCCGGGTTGAGGAAGGCCGCCATGGTCGCTCCGCTCGTAGCGACGATCATGCCCGCGCCAAGGCCCGCCAGGACGGCCGCGGCGAACATGAGCGGCAACGTCTCTACGAGGGCTGCCGCTGCGAAACCCGTGGCCGATGCGGCAAGGCCGATGCGTGCGAGGGCGCGCCGGCGCAGGCCGGCAGCGACCGGCGCGGTCAGGATGCCGGCTATGGCGGTCGCGATGAACAGCGCGGTCGTCACGGAGCTCGCAGTGACGGTGTCGACCTTCAGCCCTGACTGGATGGCGGTGGTGAAGTAGGGAGAAAGATTCTCGCCGAGGTAGCCGATGATCCCGAGGGTGAAGAGTGCGGTGGCGGGCTTGGGCGTCAGACGGACGCGGGCGATGGGTGACATGACGGGTGTGATCCGCTACTCGGCTGCCGAACGATGGCCGGTGATCGGGGCCGCGGGGAGGATGCCCGCTTTGGCTTTGCCAGTCATCGCGGTGCCACGGATCTTGACGTCGAACGTGACCGTAAGTGGGATGGGCTTGGTCATGCGGAATGACCCGGTGACCTTGTCTCCGTCGATGGCCGCGTTCTCCAACAGGTATTCGCCGACGTCGTCGCGGGCGACCCCGGTGATGGTGTCGCCGTCTGCAGTAAGATCCAGGGTGATGTATTCGGTGCCGAGGGGGCTAGCCCATTCGATGTTCCAGCGGCCGGTGACGTCGTCGATCATGATTCCTCCTGTGGGGTTGATGGTGCAGGGATGGGGTCGGTCACCCATTTCAGGCGCGGCAGGATGCGCCGGAGGGGTCTGGGAATGAGGCCGATCCATGCCGGGTTCGCCGGATCGGCTCGCTCGATCAGCTCGGTGAAGAAGTGCGCGACGGCCTGCAGCTGGGGTCGGTCGATCTTGTCGAGCGTGTCCTGCTCGTCGTAAAGATACAGCGGCCCCGAAATGAGGCTGACAGCGGGGATGCCGGCGGCGAAGATGTAGGCGGCATCAGTGGGCATCCCGTCTCCGAAGAACTCGAACGGTGTGCCGAAAAGGAGCGCCGTGCCCTCCATCTGGTGCTTGCGAAGTAGCTTCGCCATACGCCATTTCCAGCAGAGATTGAGGTTCTCGAAGATACCGCGCGGCTCGGTCTCATCCGTCGTGACGAAACCCCCGCCCGGCCCGCGGGTAGCTCGGCGTGCGACGTGCTCGATCGTAACGTTGAACACGATGTCGTACTCGCGCTCCTTGCGCAGGATGTAGTCGTGGGTGAAGCGTCGATGCGCGTGGTAGCCGGTGAAGTGCGTGTCGAAAGTGACGAACATGAGGGTCTTCTCCCGCGGCTGGGAGCGGGCGGCGAACTCCTCGGCGAGGGCGATCACCTCTGCCGTGCCGGAGGCGTCCTCGACGGCGCCGGCAGTGACGGAATCGTGGTGGGACTGGATCATCACGGTATCGGTCGACCGGCCCGGCAGGATCCCGATAACCGTCTGGGAGGTGACGGGGTCACGGTGCGCGAGGAGATCGATCGTTGCCGTCGACTCCGGAGTGAGCTGCGCGCGGAGCCGAGCACCGGTGTCGCGAGTGATCCAGGTGCCGGGGATGCGCATGGGTGCGTCGTCGATGTACTCGTTGCGGTAGTCGACCGATTCAGGGTAGTCGCGCAGCACACCGATCGCCCCGACCGCCCCGGCCTCGGCCGCCGCGGTCATGATTCGGGCCATCGAGGTCTGGTACGGGTTGCGCGACTCACGCACGTCCTCCCGGTCGAAGAGCCGCTGCGGGTCGTACCGGTGCTCCGTGATTGCGAGCATCTTCTTCAGCGGCGTCTCGAAAACCAGGTCGAAGAGGATGATCATGCCCCGCGCATTGGCCGGCACCTCGCCGTCCCGGATGTCGATGATCCGGCCGGTGACCGGTGCGGCAACGAGCAGCCCGGTCTGATCCTCACTCCGCGTGCCAGAGTGCTGAATCGGGGAGCACTCGATCACCTGGCCGTCGACCTCGAGCGCGCAACGATCGGCGCGCCACGCATAGGAGGGCTCGGTCATCATGCGCACTTCCGGAACGCCGGCCCTGCGGAGCCGGTCGGCGACGTACTCCGCGGCCCGATTGCCGCCGGGTGTGCCCGTATACCGGGGAGCGAACGCGACGAGATCCTCAATCGTGCGGAAAATTGCGTCACTCGACAGTGGATCCGCGCTGCCGCCGGGCACAGCGGCGCTCGCAGGGTCAATCGGTTGAGTGGGCATCGGCGCTCCTGTCATGTTATGTATAGACTAATGTATAACGTAGCGTGTATGACCAATCATGATTCCTGGAGGGCGACATGACCACCGATCCTGCAACCTTGTCCGCCTGTGAACTCGCGGCCGCGTACCGGGCGGGCACGCTCTCGCCGGTGGACGCCGTCGAGGCCGTGCTGGAGCGCTTGGAGCGTCTGAACCCCGCGCTCAACGCCTTCGTCACCGTCACTGCCGACGCAGCTCGCGCCGAGGCGCAGGAAGCGGCTCGCCGCTTCGCGCAGGGCGGGGACGACCTGCCGCCGCTGCTCGGCGTCCCGATCACCGTGAAGGACCTCGTGGAGACCGCCGGAGTTCGCACCACCTATGGCGCGGTCGCGTACGCGGACAACGTGCCCGCGAGTGACGCGATCGCCTGGGGGCGGCTAAAGGCCGCCGGTGCGATCCTGATCGGTAAGACGACCACCCCCGAGTTCGGTTTGCTCGGCACGACTGAGAGTCACTTGACCGGGGTGACGAACAACCCGTGGGATCTCGGTCGGACGTCCGGCGGCTCCAGTGGCGGTGCGGCGGCTTCACTGGCCGTCGGCATCGCACCGATCGCGTGGGGGTCAGATGGCGGCGGCTCAATCCGGGTTCCCGCCGCGCTGTGCGGTGTGGTCGGATTCAAGCCGTCGGTCGGACGGATCCCTCATCTGGACAACGTCGATGCTTCTGACACGCAGGGGCCGATGGCTCGCCGGGTCGTCGACATCGCGCTCATGCTGAACGCGACGGTCGGCCCGGACCTGCGCGACCGCTTCGCCCTGCCGGCAACCGGCGAAGATTACGTCGCCGCCGTGCTCGATCCCCGGCCGCTCACTGGAGTGCGCATCGCAGCTTCTGTCGACCTCGGTGAAGATGACGTCGAGCCCGCAGTCGCCGAACGGTTCCATGCCACGGTCGAGCAGCTCCGCGCCGCCGGCGCCGTCGTCGAAGACGTGGACTTCGCCCTGCCGAACCCGGAGGAGTATTTCCTCTCCTATGTCGGGTCCGAGTACCAGCTCTATGCCGACATGATGGCGATGGAGGGGCAGCCCGTCTGGCCGTTCATCCAGGACCTCGCGGATCGTGCGCGCAACCTTACACCGTCGGATGTGAGCATGGCGTTCCGCCAGATCCGCACGCAGATCTACAACGCTTTCGTCAAGGCACTCGGCCCCAATGAATTCCTCGTCACACCGACCACACCGTTGATCGCGCTCACCCACGAGGTCGTCGCCGCAACCAAGACGACGACGGACCCGGTCGCCCACTTGCATCGGTTGACCGAGGCCCCGAGCCATGCCGGCCTGCCCGCACTCACCCTTCCCATCGGCCTTACAGATGAAGGGCTCCCAGTCGGTATCCAGCTCATCGGTCGTCCCCACGCCGACGCCGAGGTAGTGAGTCTTGGCAGGAGCATTGAAGAGCTCATCAGCCCCGAGTTCATCTGGCCGCTCTCAGACGATTAACTCCCATCTCACGAGCCCGTGTCTCGTAGAACACGCTCCACCGCCCCGGGCTCGAGCAGATCCGCCACGCGGCCCGATCCCTCATTGACTTACCGGAGGCATAGGCTTCATCAACGGGCTGGTTCAGCCAGCACTTCATCAGCACGGTGACCGCGACGAATGCGGCGGGCGGAGAGAAGAACCGGGGCGCGCTCGCCGTTGAACGAGCCTCCGGTTGACTTCGACGCTACCCCGCGCGTATGAAGAAGACGAATCGGGAGAACGGTTGATGCCCGATCGTTACCTCGAGCGGGCCGTCACTCGAAGCGGTTGACGAGCGAGCGGGCGGCACGATCGATGTACTCGCGGAACGCCGCGTCGTGCATGGGCGGCAGCTCCGCCGCGTCGAGCGCCGCGTTCATGTGCGCGAGCCAGCGGTCCCTCGCCGCGGGGGTGAGCGGATAGGCCTGGTGCCGCATCCGCAGCCGCGGGTGGCCGCGCTGCTCCGAGTACGTCGTGGGGCCGCCCCAGTACTGCTCGAGGAACGTGCGCAGCCGCCAGATCGCCCCCTCCCAGTCGGATTGGGGGTACATCGGCGCGAGCAGCGGGTCCTCGCGGACACCTCGGTAGAAGTCGCGCACGATCTGCTCGAACGTCTCGGTGCCGCCGACCTGCGCCCAGAGGGTGTCGGCCATGGCCGGGCTGATGCCGTCGCTCCGGAGCGCGAGCCCGGGGTTCGGGTCGACGGAGGCGCGGTACGGCTCGTCGTTCACACTGATCCTTCCGGTCGCGGCAGCTGGTCGGCGAGCTGGATGCCGAGCTCGCCGAAGTGCGTCTTGATGCGCGCACGCAGCGCCCGCTGCACCGCGTACTGGGCCTCGGGGCGGGTGCGCACCGTCAGGCGGAGCGTCGCGCGATCGCCGTAGACGCTCTCGAGGCCGAGGACCTCCGGCTCGCCGGTGACCCTGCGCGCGAACTCCGCCGACCGCACGACCTCGCTCGCGCTCTCGAGCGCGGCGCGCTCGACCGCGCTGAGATCCTCGTCCGCGCCGACGGTGATGTCGATGATCGCCCGACCCCAGCCCTGCGACGCATTGCCCAGCGTGAGGATCTCGCCGTTGCGGATGAACCAGAGCGTGCCGTCGCTCGCCCGCACCTTTGTGATGCGGATACCGACGTCTTCGACCGTGCCCGTGATCGCCCCGACGGTGATGAGGTCGCCCACGCCGAGCTGATCCTCGAACACCATGAAGACCCCGTTCAGGATGTCTTTCACGATGTTCTGGGCGCCGAAGGCGAGGCCCGCGGCGAGCACGCCGGCAGAGGCGAGGATCGCGGTGAGATTCACCTGCAGCTGGCCGAGGATGAGGATGAGCGCGATGGCGACGAGCACCCACGAGATCACGTGCCGCCCGACCGTGCCGAGCGTCCGGGTGCGCTGCACGGCGCGCGCGTTCAGGTAGGGGCCCGCCTCGAGCTCCTGCGTGAGGTCGACGTCCTGCGAGCGCTTGACGCCGCTCACGACCCCCTGCACGGTCCGGGTGAGCAGGCGGCGAAGGATCCAGTTGAGCAGCACGGTGCCGATGACGATCAGCAGGATGTTGAAGGGCGCCTGGTAGTCGCGGTACAGCTCGACGAGCCAGTCCCAGAGTTCGGTCATGCGCGGTTCCTCGGTCCGGTGCCTCAGCGCGCTACCGCAGCGTCGGCGGCCTGCGCGGCGAGCGCGCGCTCGACGCCGGCCAGGTGCTCGACGATCATGCGGCGCAGCGCCGCCGGCGCGTCGGCGTGCGCCTCGAGCCACGCCGCGGTGGCGTCGCGCAGGGCCGCATTCGCGAGCGGCGCCGGGTAGAAGCCGTCGATGATCTCCTCGACGATGGCGTGGCTGCGCGTCTGGTAGATCCCGAGCGCGGCATCGAAGAAGCGGTCGACGTAGGGCACCAGCAGGTTGCGGTCGTGCGCCCGCAGGAAGCCGAGGCCCGTCGCGCGCACGATCGCGTTCGGCAGCCCCGCCTCGTCGAACACCGACGCCCAGGCCGCGGCCTTGTCGTCGGCGGTCGGCAGCGCGGCGCGGGCGTGCGCGGCGGACTGCTGGCCACTCGCCGTGCGATCCTCGTCGAGCGTCGCCTGGATCTCGTCGCTCGTGGCGCGGCCGCCGGCGGCGAGGGAGATGAGCAGCTCCCAGCCGAGATCCGTGTCGATGTCGAGCCCTTCGAGCGGTGTGCGCTCCTCGAGCAGCGCGAGCACCGTGTCGAGCTGGGCGGGCGACGCCGCCAGCTGGGCGAAGGCCTTGACGAACTGGAACTGCAGGTCGCTGCCCGGCTGCGCGCGGAGTGCGAGCGACCAGAGCGCGTCGGCCACCTTCGACACGGTCGCCTCGCGGCGCTCGGGGGCGACGTAGCTCGAGGCCGCGAGGAGCAGCTGGCCGATCAGCGTGCGCAGCGTGGTCGAGTTCGTCTCGACGTCGATGCCCGCGAGCACGACGTCGACGAACCGGCTCGCGGGGAACTCGCCGTCGCGCGTCTGATCCCAGAGCGTGCCCCAGACGAGCGCGCGGGCCAGGGAATCGTCGAGGTCGCGGATTCGCCCCGTCGCGGTCGTAAGCGAGCGCTCGTCGAGGCGGATCTTCGCGTACGTGAGGTCGTCGTCGTTCAGCAGCAGCAGCGCCGGCTGCGCCTCGCCGACGAGCTCCGGCACCGGCGTGCGCTCGCCGTCCACGTCGAGCTCGAGGCGCTTCGTGCGCACGAGCCTCCCCGCGGCGTCCTCCGCGTACAGGCCGACGGCGATGCGGTGCGGCCGGAGGGTCGGGTGGTCGGCCGGGGCTGTCTGCGCGATCTCGAAGCTCGTGTAGCGGCCGTCGGCATCGAGCGAGAAGACGGGGCGCAGGGTGTTCACGCCGGCCGTCTCGAGCCACTTCTTCGACCAGTCCGCGAGATCGCGCCCGCTGCGCGCCTCGAGCTCGACCAGCAGATCGGTGAGCTCGGTGTTCGCGTGGTGGTGCTTCACGAAGTAGTCGTGCACGCCCGCCATGAACGGGGCACGGCCGACCCAGGCCACGAGCTGCTTGAGCACCGAGGCGCCCTTGGCGTAGG
>JAGQTL010000204.1 GCA_020439035.1 Leucobacter sp.
TCCACTCCGACACCATCTACCGCACGTTCCTCGCCCTCACTATGATGACCGGCTGCCAGGGCGTGAACGGCGGCGGCTGGGCCCACTACGTGGGGCAGGAGAAGGTGCGCCCCATCACCGGCTACCAGCAGTACGCCGCGGCCGCCGACTGGGGCCGGCCGCCGCGCCACACCATCGGCACGGCGTTCTGGTACCTCGCCACCGACCAGTGGCGCTACGACGGCCTGCCCGCCGATCAGCTCGCCTCGCCGCTCGCGCGCGGCAGCTTCGACGGCAAGACCACGGCCGACTGCCTGGTCGAATCGGCCAAGCGCGGCTGGATGCCGAGCTATCCGACCTACAATCGCAACCCGCTCGACCTGTGCGACGAGGCCGAGGCCCTCGGCAAGGAGCCGGCGCAGCACGTCGTGGACTCGCTGAACGAGGGGAGCCTGGCCTACGCCTGCGAGGATCCGGACGCGCCCGAGAACTTCCCCCGCGTCGTGCTGATCTGGCGCGCGAACATCCTCGGCTCGTCGGGCAAGGGCAACGAGTACTTCTTGAAGCACCTGCTCGGCACCGACGCGGCGGTGCGCGCACCCGAGGCCCCCGAGGACTCACGGCCGCGCGACATGGTCTGGCATGACGAGGCGCCCGAGGGCAAGCTCGACCTGCTCGCGACCGCCGACTTCCGCATGACCAGCACGACCCTGTTCTCGGACATCGTGTTCCCGGCGGCGACCTGGTACGAGAAGTACGACCTGTCGTCGACCGACATGCACCCGTTCATCCACTCGTTCAACCCGGCGATCGCCCCGCCGTGGCAGACGAAGACCGACTTCGAGCTCTTCGGCCTCATGGCGCAGCGCTTCGGCGAGTTCGCGACGGAGCACCTCGGCGTGCGCCGCGACCTCGTCGCAACGCCGCTGCAGCACGACACGGCCGACGCGATGGCCACGCCCAAGGGCCGCGTGACCGACGCGCCGCTCGTTCCCGGCGTCACCATGCCGAAGCTGGCCGTGGTCGAGCGCGACTACCCGAATCTGTTCGACCGCTGGCGCTCGCTCGGACCGCTCACCCAGAAGCTCGGCCTCACGACCAAGGGCATCACGTACCGCGCCGAGCCCGAGATCGAGAAGCTGCGCCGCGTGAACGGCACCGTGCCGTCGGGCCCGTACGCCGGCAACGTGCGGCTCGACAGCGACAAGCGCGCGTGCGAGATGATCCTCGCCCTCTCGGGCACGAGCAACGGGCGCCTCGCCACGCAGGGCTTCCTGCAGCTCGAAGAGCACACCGGCCAGAAGATGGCCTTCCTCGCCGAGGAGCACGAGGGCTCGCAGATCACGTTCGCCGACGTGCAGGTGCAGCCGCGCAGTGTCATCACCTCGCCCGAGTGGTCGGGATCCGAGCACGGCGGCCGCCGCTACACGGCCTTCGCCATCAACGTCGAGCACCTGAAGCCCTGGCACACGCTGACGGGCCGGCAGCACTTCTACCTCGACCACGACTGGATGGAAGATCTGGGCGAGTCGCTGCCGATCTACCGGCCGCCGCTCGACATGCACCGGCTCTTCGGCGACGCGCGGCTCGGCCGCACGAGCCGGCACGAATCCGGCGCGACCGAGGTGGCCGTGCGCTACCTCACCCCGCACTCGAAGTGGTCGATCCACTCCGAGT
>JAGQTL010000205.1 GCA_020439035.1 Leucobacter sp.
GGTAGTACGACTCGTCGGGCAGGCCGATGCCGCCCTGCATCACAAACACGATGTAGCGGTGCGGGTCGCCCGGGTCGTTGTCGACGCCCATGCCGTAGAAACCACCGAGGCCGTGCCGCTCGAGCTCGCCCACGAGCGCGATCAGCTCGTCGATCGAGCTCGTCTCGAACACCCGCGCGAGGTCGGCCGCGATCGGCTCCGCGCCGAGCGCATCCGCGCGATCCACATCCATGAACGACGTGTAGAGCGCGGCGATCTTCGCGGCCTCGCGCTCCGCCCCGCCGGTGATCGGGCCCGACTCCACCGCGGGCATGCCCGTGATGATGTCGCGCACAGCCGCCTCCGCGTTCTCGGCGAGGATCGCGAACGACCCGTAGCGCGCCTTGTCGCCGGGGATCTCGGTGCGGTCGATCCACTTGCCATTGACATGGCGGAAGAGGTCGTCCTGCGGGCGCGTGCCCGCATCGAGTTCGGCGAGGTCGATGCCGGCGGGCCCGTAGTTCCCGGGTGCGACTGTCTGGGTTTCGGTCATGCATCCACCCTAGTCACCGCCACCGACACGGCGATGCGGGTGGCAGTGGCCGACGTTCGCCCCGGGCAGCTACCGTGGATCGCATGGCCGAGCACGGGCTGCCGCCCACCGAACCGCGCGCCGCGCAGGCCTCGCCCGCGCGCGCCGCGCGGCGCGACATCGACCGCCGGATCGCGAATCTCGCGATCCCGGCGCTCGGCGCGCTCGTGGCCGAGCCGCTCTTCCTCACCGTCGATACGGCGCTCGTGGGCCACCTCGGCGCGGCTCCCCTCGCGGGGCTCGCCATCGCCTCAGCGATCCTGCAGACGGCCGTCGGGCTCATGGTGTTCCTCGCCTACTCCACGACGCCGCTCGTCGCCAGACGCCGGGGCGCGGGCGACACCAGAGGCGCGGTGCAGGCCGGCATCGACGGGCTCTGGCTCGCGCTCGCCATCGGGGTGGTGGTGGCCGCCGCGATCTGGGCCGCGTGCCGGCCGGTCGTGGCCGCGTTCGGAGCCGATGGGGAGACGAGCGCGCAGGCCGCCGTCTACCTCGGCATCTCGTGCCTCGGCATCCCTGCCATGCTCATCGTCTTCGCGGCCAGCGGGCTGCTGCGCGGCCTGCACGACACGAAGACCCCGCTCGCCGTCGCCGCCGCGGGCTTCACGGCAAACGCGCTGCTCAACTGGCTGTTCATCTACGGCCTCGGCTGGGGCATCGCCGGCAGCGCCTGGGGCACCGTGCTCGCGCAGTGGGGCATGGTGCTCGCCTACCTCGCGGTGATCGGCCGGCACGCGCGCCGATCCGGCGCGAGTCCGCTGCCGCGGCGCGACGGGCTCGGGCGCGTGGGCCGCACAGGCGGCTGGTTGTTCGTGCGCACCCTGGGCCTGCGGGCCGCGCTCCTCGCCACGGTGTTCGTCGCAACCGCGCACGGCACGATCGCCACGGCCGGGTACCAGGTCATGTTCATGCTGTTCGGAGTCGCGGCATTCGCCCTCGACGCGCTCGCGATCGCGGCCCAGGCGCTCGTGGGCGACGCGCTCGGCGCGCGGGATGCGGCACGCGCGCGCCTCGTGGTGCGGCGCACGATCCTCTGGGGCTTCGTCTCGGGCGGCGGCCTCGGAGCGGCGTTCGCGATCGCGAGCCCCGTGGTCGGCCACGTGTTCACGGATGATCCGGCCGTGCTGGCGATCCTCCCCCCTGCCCTGCTCGTCCTCGGCCTCTCGCTGCCGCTCGGCGCCTACGTCTTCGTGCTCGACGGCGTGCTCATGGGCGCGGGCGATGCGCGCTACCTCGCCTGGACCAGCCTCGTGAACCTCGCCGCCTACCTCCCCGCGCTCTGGGCGCTCACGGCGTTCGCGCGTAGCGACGCCGCGGCCCTGGTCGGCCTCACGCTCGGCTTCTCCGTCGTGTTCATGGCCGCTCGCGCGCTCACGCTCGGCCTGCGCGCACGGACCGAGCGCTGGATGGTGCTGGGCGTGTAGGGAGCCGCGCGGGCACGCGGGATAGAGTGGTCTGATGACCGCCCGACCCGATTCCGATCGCCGGGTCGCGCAGCGCTGGTCGAAGGCAACGCTCATCGTCTTCGCGATGATCGGCACCGGATTCGGCACCTGGCTCAGCCGCTTGCCCGCGATCCGCGATCACCTGGAGGCGAGCACGCTCGAGATGAGCCTCTACGCGCTCCTGCTCTCGGCCGGTTCGATGATCGGGCTCGCGATCGCGGGCCGCGTGATCGCGCGGTGGGGTGCCCGGCGCATCGTGCTGCTCGGCCTCATCGCCCAGGCGAGCACGATGGCGGCGGCGGGGCTGGCGCTCTGGGTCGACCAGCTCGGCCTCGGCATCGTCCTGCTCCTGCTCTACGGCTTCGCCTTCAGCAATACCGACGTCGCGATCAACGTGTCCGGCGCCGAGGCGGAGCGCGCGCTCGGCAAGCCCCGGATGCCCATGTATCACGGCGCCTACAGCCTCGGCCTCACGGGCACGGTCGCGATCGGTGCGGCCGCCGAGGCGGTGAAGCTGCCGGTGCCCGTGCACTTCGCGATCATGATGGCGATCGTCGCGGGGGTGAGCCTCGCGGCCCTGCGCTGGATCCCGCGCGACAAGGGCGCTGAGGAGGCCGAAGGGCTGGAGTCGGCCGCGGACGGCTCGAAGGCCGCGGCCGACTCGACTCGCGCGCGTTCGATCGAGGATCGCGATGCCACGGGTTCGGTCATCACCGGCCCGATCCCCACGGTCCCGGCCGACGGCTCCCGCCCGGCGCGCGCCGGCGCCCCTGCCGAGCGCCGCTACAACCCCTGGCGCGATCCACGTATCTATCTCATCGGGCTCATGACGATCGCCCTCGGCCTCGCGGAGGGCTCGGGCACCGACTGGATCTCGCTCGCGCTCGTCGACGGTCGTGGCTTCACCAACAGCTCGGCCACGCTGGTCACGGGCGTGTACTTCACCGCGCTCGTGGTCACGCGCTTCGCCGGCAGCGCCCTGCTCATGCGTTTCGGCAGGGTCGCCACCGTGCGCGGCGGTGCGCTCGCCTGCGCGCTCGGCCTCGTGCTGGTGATCCTCGTCCCGGCAACCTGGGCCATCGTACTCGGCACGGCGCTGTGGGGGGCGGGGTGCGCCCTCGGCTTCCCCGTCGCGGTCTCTGCCGCCGCCGACGACCCGAAGACGGCCGCGCGCAGCGTTGCCGCCGTCTCGGTGCTCTCCTACAGCGCCTATCTCGTCGGCCCGCCGATGATCGGCTTTCTCGGCGAGCACTTCGGCCTGCTGACCGCGTTCTGGCCGCTCGTCGGCGTGGCCCTGCTGTGCACGCTGGTGGTGGGCGCGCTGCGTCGGCCGGCCCACCTCGACGCGGCGGTGCGGCGGGGCTGACTCGACGTTCGCCGGGCGAGCCGTGGGTCGGCATCCGCACCACCGGCACGCCCGCGAGCCGTGACGCACCGGCTAAACTTGCTGCGTGCGAATCGTGGTGGCCGACTGCTCCGTTGACTACGCCGGGCGTCTGTCGGCGCATCTGCCGCGGGCGACCCGCGTGCTCATGCTGAAGAGCGACGGCTCGATCCTCGTGCACTCCGACGGCGGGTCCTACAAGCCGCTCAACTGGATGAGCCC
>JAGQTL010000206.1 GCA_020439035.1 Leucobacter sp.
ATCTGACCGGCATCAAGGACGCCGGAACCATCGTCGCCATCAACAAGGATGCCGAGGCGCCGATCTTCGGCGTCGCCGACTTCGGCATCGTGGGCGACCTCTTCACCGTGGTGCCGCAGGCGATCGCGGCACTCGAGGCGCGGGGGAAGTAGACGTGGCGGGCAGCGCGCAGGGAGTGCGACGGGGCCTGCCGCGTGTCGTCGGCGCTGATCCGTGGCCGCCCGCTGACGCCGGGCCCGCGGTTGCCGCTGCGCCCGACGCGGGCGCGGAGGCCGCGCAGTCCAACGGTGCGGGGCGCGCGGAGCCGGTTGCCGCTGAGGTCGAGGATCGCCGGGCGGTTGCCTCGGAGGGCGCCGCGGTGCCGGCTGGTGCCGCCCCGCTGGCAGCGCTTCGCAGCGGCCTGCCGCGCGTGCCGGGGGGTGCCCCGTGGCCGCCGGCGGCGGAGACAGGGGAGGCGGCGGGCGCAGGAGTTGTTCCCGCAGCTCCGATCGAGGAAGCCGCCGGGGGAGCCGCCGCGCCACCCGGTGACGCCGAGGCGCAGAGCGCTCGCCCCGCGGTGCCATCGGCCGCGTCGTCCTCGGCAGCGTCGTCGTCGGATGCGCCGTCGTCGTCGGATGCGCCGTCGTCCGAGGCAGTGCCGTCGTCCGAGGCAGTGCCGTCAGCCGCGGGTGGGCCGGCCCTCCCACTGCGCCGGGGACTGCCCCGCGCAGCGGGCGGCGATCCATGGCCTCCGGCGGGTGCCGTCGGGGTCGCGCAGGCTCGACCGTCCGGTGCGGCACCGCAGCCTCCGGCACCCGAACCCGCGGCCAGTGAACCCGCCGCACCTGAACCCGCCGCACCAGAGCTTGCCGCACCAGAGCTTGCCGCACGTGAGCCCCTGGTGCCCGATCTCGCGGCGCCCGGTCCCGCGGCATCCGAGCCTGCGGCCGCCGAGCCAGCGGCGCCCGAGCCCGCGCCGTCACCCATGCCGGCCGCGGCCAGTGAGGTTGCGCCGGCATCCGATCCGCAATCGAGCGCGCACCCGGCAGCCGCGCCGGCGTCGCCACCCGCGCCCCGGCCCGCTCCGCAGGCTGCCAAGAGCCCTAAGCCCGCGAAGCCGGCGCGCGAACCGATCATGATCGGCACGCGCACCCTCGCGCAGTGGGTGCGCCTCGGTGTGCTGGGCGTGCTCGGTCTCATCGCCGCCGCCGGCATCATCGTCCTCGCCGCGCGCGGGGTCACCACCCTCCCCGGCGTGCCCGAGTTCATGCGGCGCCACCCGGGCGAGTACGCGCCCGCCGTGGCCGTCGACGAGGGCTTCCCGGCGTGGGCCAGGTGGAACCACTTCCTCAACTTCTTCCTGATGGTGCTCATCATCCGCTCCGGCCTGCTCGTGCGCTTCCAGCAGAAGCCGCCGGCGTTCTACACGCCGAAGCGCGGCGGGCAGAAGGTGAGCATCTACGTGTGGCTGCACACGAGCCTCGACGCGCTGTGGATGATCAACGGCATCGTGTTCGTCGTGCTGCTGTTCATCTCGGGGCACTGGGCGCGCATCGTGCCGACGAGCTGGGAGGTGTTCCCCAACGCGGCCTCGGCGATGCTGCAGTATCTGACGCTGGAGTGGCCCGCCGAGCACGGCTGGGTGAACTACAACGCGCTGCAGCAGCTCATGTACTTCGTCGTGGTCTTCATCGCCGCGCCGATCGCCGCGATCACCGGGGTGCGGATGAGCGCGCGGTGGCCCGAGGATGCGCCGCGGCTGAATCGCCTCTACCCGGCGCCCCTCGCGCGGGCGATCCACTTCCCCACGATGGTGTTCTTCGTGCTCTTCATCGTCGTGCACGTGTTCCTCGTGTTCACGACCGGTGCGCTCAGAAACCTGAACCATATGTTCGCCGGGAACGACGGGGTGAGCTGGGTCGGGTTCTGGTGGTTCGTCGCCGGGCTCGCGGTCACGGTCGCCGCGTGGCTCGCGGCGCGGCCGCTGCTGCTCGCACCCATCGCGGGCGCGACGGGCAAGGTCACCAACCGCTGAACGGAAAAAGCCGCCGGCAGGGATCCGACCCTGCCGGCGGCTTCTCGTGAGCGCCGCACGGACTCTCCTCGGGCTCCGCTGAGCCCCTGCGCGGTACTTGCAGGCGACGCTACGCGGACGCGCCGGGCACGTGCCGCTCGTCCAGGCCGTTGTATGCCGAGAGGGGGCGGATCAGCGCGTTCGCCGCGGTCTGCTCCATGATGTGCGCCGTCCACCCGGTCACGCGCGACGCGATGAACAGCGGCGTGAACGTCAGCGTGTCGAAGCCGATGAGGTTGTACGCGGGGCCAGACGGGTAGTCGAGGTTCGGGTAGATGCCCTTGCGGCTCACGAACTCGCGCTCGAGGGCGTCGTAGAGCGCCGCGACCTCGGGGCGGTCGTAGTGGGCGACCAGCGAGTCGAGCGCCGCCTTCATCGTGGGCACGCGTGAGTCGCCGCGCTTGTAGACGCGGTGCCCGAAGCCCATGATCTTGCGCTTCTCGGCGAGCGCCGCGTCGAGCCACCCGACCACGTTCTCGGCCGAGCCGATCTCGTCGAAGATGTGCATGACCGCCTCGTTGGCGCCGCCGTGCAGCGGCCCCTTCAGCGCGCCGATCGCACCGACCACGGCCGAGTACAGGTCGGAGAGCGTCGAGGTGATCACGCGCGCGGTGAACGTGGATGCGTTGAACGAGTGCTCCGCGTAGAGCGTCATCGAGCGGTTGAAGGCGTCCACGACGACCGGGTCCGCCTCCTCGCCGAACGTCATCCACAGGAAGTTCGCCGCGTAGTCGAGGTCGTCGCGCGGCTCGACGAGCTCGAGCCCGCGCCGCCGCCGCTGCCCGTAGGCCACGATCGCGGGGAGGGCCGCGTAGAGCCGCACGCTTCGAGCCAGGTTCTCCTCGGGGCTGCCCGCCGCGTCGAGCACGGATCCGCCCCCGGTCGTATCCGAGGCGCCGATCACGCTGACGGCCGTGCGCACCTCGTCCATCGGATGCGCCTCGAGCGGCAGCAGGTCGATGGCCGCCTTCACGTTCGGCGCGAGGGCGCGGTGCGCGCGCTCGTCGGCGCGCAGCGCGGCGAGCTGATCCTCGCTCGGCAGTTCGCCGTTCCACAGCAGGTAGGCGACCGCCTCGAAGGGCTGCGTCGCCGCGAGTTCCTGCACCGGGTACCCGCGGTAGAGCAGGCTGTTCGTCTCGGGGTTGACCTTCGAGATCGCCGTGTAATCCACGACCACGCCCGCGAGGCCCTTCTTGATGTCTGACTCGGTCATCATCGACTCCTTGATTCTCGTCATCCTGCGCGAAATCGCAGGATCTCTCATGTGCGAAGTGGATCCTGCGACTCGCTACGCCCGCGCAGGATGACGGCGAAGAGTTATTTCTCTACCGTGAAGTTGAACACATTCGTATCGAAGTGGTTGTAGTCCTCGTAGTCGATCAGTTCGTAGAGGTCGGCGCGATGCTGCATCTCGTCGAGTTTGTCGCTCAGGTGGCCGACGCGATTCAGCTCGTCCAGCGCGCGCTCGGTGGCGCCCATGGCGATCCGCAGCATCGAGACGGGCCAGATCACGATGTTCACGCCGATGTCGGCCAGCTGCTGCGTCGAGAAGAGCTCGCTCTTGCCGAACTCGGTCATGTTCGCGAGGATCGGCACGTCGACCGCTTCGCGCACAGCCGCGAACTCGTCGAGCGTGCGCATCGCCTCCGGGAAGATGGCGTCGGCCCCGGCATCGACGAGCGCCTTTGCGCGATCCTTCGCGAGCGACAGTCCCGTAGGGCCGTCGGCCGTCGCCCGGATGTCGGTGCGTGCCATGATGAGGAAGTTCGGATCCCGCCGCGCATCGACCGCCGCGCGGATGCGCTTCGTCGCAGTGCCCTCGTCCACCACCGACTTGCCGTCGAGGTGGCCGCAGCGCTTCGGGTTGATCTGATCCTCGATATGCGCGCCCGCGATGCCCGCGTTCTCGAGCTGCTGGATCGTGCGCGCCACGTTCATCGGCTCGCCGAACCCGGTGTCGGCGTCGATGATCGCGGGCAGCTCCGTCATGCGCGCGATCTGCTCGCCGCGGCCCGCGACCTCGCTCAGCGTGGTGAGCCCGATATCGGGCAGCCCGAGGTCGGCGGAGAGCACCGCGCCCGAGATGTAGACGCCGTCGAAGCCCTTGCGCTCGATCAGGCGCGCGCTCAGCGGGTTGAATGCGCCGGGGAAGCGCAGGAGCTCGCCGCTTGCGAGGCGTTCGCGCAGGATCCGGCGCTTCTCGGCCGGGTCGGTCTTGCTGTAGAGCATCAGTTCATCCTTCTTGCTTTTCCGTCATCCTGCGCGAGCTCGGCGAGTCGCAGAATCTCATTCTCCAGCGGGGGAGAACTTGCGGTTCCTTGCTGTCGCGCAGGATGACGAGGGGATATCAGAGGCGGAGGATCAGAAGAGTCCCTTCGGTGCGGCGGCGAGGTCGATCGTGCCGGGTGCGGCGACGATATTGAGCTCGCGCACCTCGGCGGCCGACAGCTCGGGCAGCCGCTGCACGAGCGCGAGGAAGCGCTCGATCTCGGCCTCCGCGAGCACGGGTTCGGCGAGGGTGCGGAACTTGCGGATGTAGTCGGCGCGCGCGAACGGGCGTGCGCCGAGCGGGTGGGCGTCGGCGACGGCGATCTCATCGACGATGGTCGAGCCGTCGGCGAGGCGGATCTCGACGCGCCCGCCGAAGGCCTTCTCGTCGGGATCCTCGGAATGGTAGCGGCGCGTCCACTCGGGGTCCTCGGCCGTGGTGATCTTGTGCCACAGCGCGACCGTGTCGGGGCGCGCGGCGCGCGCCGGCGTGTAGGAGTCGACGTGGTGCCAGCCGCCGTCCTGCAGCGCCACCGCGAAGATGTAGGGGATCGAGTGGTCGAGGGTCTCGCGCGACGCGGCCGGGTCGTACTTCTGGGGGTCGTTCGCGCCCGAGCCGATCACGTAGTGCGTGTGGTGGCTCGTGTGCAGCACGATGCTCTCGACGTTCGCGGGGTCGACGAGCTCCGGGTGCGTGCCGTGGAGCTTGCGTGCGAGGTCGATCCACGCCTGCGCCTGGTACTCGGCCGAGTGCTCCTTCGTGTACGAATCGAGGATCGCCCGCTTCGGCTCGCCCGTCGCCGGCAGCGGCACGTCGTAGGCCGCGTCGGGGCCGTCGAGCATCCAGGCGATCACGCCGTCCTCGCCCTCGTAGATGGGCGAGGGCGAGGTCTGGCCGCGCATCGCGCGGTCCACGGCCTCGACCGCCATCTTGCCGGCGAACGCCGGGGCGTGCGCCTTCCAGGTCGAGATCTCGCCCTTCCGGCTCTGGCGGGTCGCCGTGGTCGTGTGGAGGCCCTGGCCGACGGCCTGGTAGATGGTCTCGGCGTCGAGGCCGAGCATGGTGCCGATGCCGGCCGCGGCCGAGGGGCCGATGTGGGCCACGTGGTCGATCTTGTGCTTGTGCAG
>JAGQTL010000207.1 GCA_020439035.1 Leucobacter sp.
GTTCGCGAGGATCTCGGCCGTGCAGCACAGGATCGGCGCCTCGGGGTTGATGCTCGTGTCGCCCGTGACCATGCCGACCCGCTCGGCGCCGAACGCCGCCACGAGGTCGAAGAACTTCTCGCTCACGAGCGCCTTGATCGGCGCGGTGTAGACCGTGCGGCGTCCCTCGGCCACGGCGAAGAAGTGCGCACCCTGCGCCACGAGCGACTTGCCCGTGCCGGTCGGCGTCGCGAGGATCACGTTCGACCCCAGAGCGAGCCCCAGTAGCGCCTCCTCCTGCGCCGGGTAGAGCGCGAGGCCCTGTTCGTCGGCCACCCAGGCCTCGAACCGCGCGAACAGGTCGTCGGCGCTCGGCCCCTTCTCGCCCGGGGTCGATCCTTCGCGCTCATCGAGGATCGCACCGAGGCTCATGCCCCCAGCCTAGACTGCGGCCGCACCCGCCCAACCGGTAAAATCCACCCATGCACATCGAAGAGCTCTCGCTGATCGCAGTCGGCGGCCTGATCCTGGTCGTCGCGGTCGCAATGCTCGCCGGTCGCGTGCAGATCGCGGCGCCGCTCATCCTCGTCGTCGTGGGGATCGGCATCGGCTACATCCCGGGCGTGCCGCTCATCGAGATCGAGCCCGAGATCATCCTGCTCGGCGTGCTCCCGCCCCTGCTGTACGCCGCCGCGGTGAACGTGCCGATCCTCGATCTGCGCCGCAACATCGGCCCGATCTCGGCGCTCTCGGTGCTGCTCGTCATCATCTCGGCGGTCGTGATCGGCGTGCTGCTGCACCTCGTCGTGCCCGCGATCCCCCTCGCCGCGGCGATCGCGCTGGGCGCGGTGGTCGCGCCCACCGACGCCGTCGCCGCGACCTCGATCGGCAAGCGCGTCGGCATGCCGCCGCGCCTCGTGACGATCCTCGAGGGCGAGAGCCTCGTGAACGACGCGACGTCGCTCGTGCTCCTGCGCACGGCACTCGCCGCCATCGCCGGCGGCTTCTCGTTCGTGCACGCGACCGGGCAGTTCGCCTACGCGGTCATCGCCGCCGTCGCGATCGGGCTCGTGATCGGCATCATCACGGTCTGGGTGCGCTCGAAGATCACGAACCCGGTCTACGACACCGTGATCTCGTTCGCGGTGCCGTTCATCTCGTTCGTGCCGACGGAGTACCTGGGCGCCTCGGGCGTGCTCGCGGTCGTGATCACCGGCCTCTACTCGGGCCACTACGCGACGAGGAAGTTCTCGGCAACGGCGCGCATGAACGAACGCCTCAACTGGCGTACCGCGCAGTTCCTGCTCGAGAACGGCGTGTTCCTGCTCATGGGCCTCGAACTGCACAAGCTCGCGAACGACTCCGACGAGAGCTCCCTGCACATCAACCACGTCATCCTGATCTCGGTCGGCGTCGTCGTCCTCCTCATCGCCATGCGGATGGTCTTCATGTACATCCTCACCTGGCGGCTCGCCGCGGCCCTGCCCCGGCACGAGGCGCGCGCGGCGGGGATGCGGAGGATCGCGGATCAGGTGCAGGCCCTCCCCCAGACCCCCGGCGGCCCGCTCAAGAAGCGCGCCCGCCGGTTCGAGCGCGCCGCACGCCGCAGCGCCGCAGACATCGAGCATGCGCAGCGGCAGGGGCTCGACTGGCACGGCGCGACCATTCTGGGCTGGAGCGGCATGCGCGGCGTGGTCACGCTCGCCGCCGCGCAGTCGATCCCAACCACGGTGCCGTTCCGCTCGCAGCTCGTGCTGATCGCGTTCTTCGCCGCCGTGATCACCCTGCTGCTGCACGGCCTCACGCTGCCCGGGCTGATCCGCCGGCTGCGACCGACCGGGCCGAGCGCGAGCGATCGCGGGTCGGAGCTCATGGCGCTCTACACCGACCTCATGGAGGCCGGTGAAGAGGCGCTGAACGCTGCGATCGAGCACGACGCCGAGGCCGCTGATCCCGAGTATCCGGTGCCGAGCGAACTCGTTGTGCGCCGCGCGCGCTCGAGCATGCACAACTCGCTCGCGCCGATGGCCTTCTCGATGCCGAAGACGGAGCGGGCGAAGCGCGGCCAGGCCGAGGGCGAGGCTCGGGCGTACATGCGACTCGCGCACTCGATCATCGAGGCCCAGCGCGCCATGCTGCTCGAGGAACGCGCCATCGGCCAGTACAGCAGCGCCGTGCTGCGCACCGCCGAGGAGGCGCTCGACGCGCACGAGATCAGGCTGACGCCGCCGCAGCGGCGCTGAGGCATAGGAGGCATAGGAGGCATAGGATGGGGCCCGGCTTCGGCCTTGGCCTCGGCCTCGGCAGTTCGACTCCGGTGCGCCCCCGCAGCGCTCGCGCGCAGCTCCCCACCGAGCCTCGTAGCACCCCGCAGTACCCCGCGGCACCCCCCATCCCGCAGCACCTATCCCGCAGCTCCCCCCCCATCCCGCAGCACCCCCCATCCCGCAGCACCCGCAACACCCTGCCGCATGAGGCGGGTCCATCCCGCCGGCCGACGGCGG
>JAGQTL010000208.1 GCA_020439035.1 Leucobacter sp.
GGCAGTTGAACGAGTCCCGCGACCTCTAGTTCCAGGTCGCCCTCGACTCCCTCATCCGTTCCGTCGATGAGGCGAAGCTCTCCGACGTCTACAGCGAGCGCGAGAAGTAGGCGGTGCCCGTGTTCTTCACCGCTCGCTTCGCACTGCTCCTCGGCCTCGGAGCCGTACCCGTGGCCGTCGCCGCGGCGGTGGGCGGCGCCGCGGGGATCACGGCTGCCGCGTGGCTCTCCGTCTGCGCGGCCATTGCCGCGATCGATGTGGCGCTCGCGGCGAGCGCGAAGCGGATCTCGGCCGTGCGCCGAGCCCCCGGTGAGGCTCTGAAGGGCCAGCCCGTCGAGGTCGGGCTCGTGCTGCAGAACCTCGGCACGCGGAGACTCCGCGGTTCGGTGCGCGACAACTGGCCCCCGAATGCGCAGGCGCGATTCTGGCCGGAGCTCACCACCTGGGCGGGAGGATCGACCGCTCCGATACTGCCGCGGTCCGCGGTATGGGGCCGGGTCGACCTCGCACCGGGCGAGCGACAGCGCACCGCCCTGATTCTCGTTCCGAAACGCCCCGGTGAGCTGCGCAGCTCATCCGTCGCGGTGCGTACACTCGGACCCCTCGGTCTCGCCGGGCGCCGGACCAACCATCTCCTGCCAGGCAGCGTGCGCGTGCTCCGCGTGCCCTGGGGGCGCACGAAGGCCGCACTGCCGGCTCCCGCGCCGGGCGGTGAGCTCACGGGTGCGCTGGCGGATGCGCTGCGCGGCGAAGACGACGGGCGGATCACCGCGGCCGTGACCGAACTGCGCGACCTCGCCGCCGTCTACGGATCTCGCGCGCACCTCGAAGCCGGGGATTCCGCGCACCCGATCATGGAAGCGCTCTACGAGGGGCTGACGCGCGCCGGCCGCAGCAGCACCGCGCCCGACCACAGCGCACGCATTCTGCCGCTGACCGAGCACCTCACCGATCTGTTCGTACGGGTGCGCCAGCGAGGCACCGAGCAGCAGATGCGACTCCTGATCTCGCAGTATCAGGACACGCTGTCGAAGCTCACCAAAGCGCTCGCCGACGACTACTACGGTGACATCCTGCGCAACCCGCACTACTGGACCCGCCCCGAGGACCGCATCCGCGAGGTGCAGCTCGCGGTCGAGGCCGTCGACGCGCAGGCCATCGAGAACGTGCGCCAGCTCAACGAGTCGCGCGACCTCGAGTTCCAGGTCGCCCTCGATTCACTCATCCGGACCATCAACGAAGCCAAGTTATCGGACGTCTACAGCGACCGAGAGAACACGTGAGGATCACCATGCCCGAAGCCACCGAACCGACCGTCGCCGTCGACTTCGCCGCACTGCTCGAGCCCG
This sequence comes from Leucobacter sp., assembly GCA_020439035.1. GTDB lineage: Bacteria > Actinomycetota > Actinomycetes > Actinomycetales > Microbacteriaceae > Leucobacter. Next base: position 1,350 of record JAGQTL010000208.1, read on the forward strand.
CGGACACGACCGCCAAGGAGGTGCCGGGCTCGGCACTCGAAACGGCCATCGCGGCCGCACCGAGCACCGACGTCTCGGCGCAGCGCCCGGAGGATGCGGCGTTCTCGTTCCGCAGCCTGCTCACCCCGCAGCAGCTCGAGGATCTGCGGGCCGGCGCACCCGCCCTTGCGCGCAAGTTCGTCGACGACGTCAACCAGATCGTCACGTTCGGCGGGCCGGTCATGAAGAAGATGAACAACGCCTCGGTGCAGCTGCTCGATGCGCAGCGCGACATCAAGATCCCAGAGGCCGACGCGATCGTGAACGACATGCTGCGCACGATGGACGGTTTCGAGAAGAAGTGGCGCTCGCAGAAGCTCGAGAACGCCGTGTCGGGCATCATCGGCTGGTTCAAGAAGGGCAAGTACACGCTCACCACCATGATCCGCGAGTCGAAGCCGATCACCGACAAGATCGACCTCGCCGAGGTGAAACTGCAGGAGATGGAGACGGCTCTCGCCGACAACATCACCCGCGGGCAGCTGCTGCACAAGCAGACGCTCGAGAACATGGACGATGTCGTCGCCGTGCTCGCCGCGCTCGAGCAGGTGATCGATGAGCTGCGCGCCGAGTTCGAGGAGGTCGACGCGACGCTCCGCGGCGCCGAGACCGCCGGCTCGGACTCCGTGGAATACCGAGGCGAGACGATCACGGTGAATGAGCTCCGCGAGATCCACAGCAAGCTGTCGCTCGTGCTCTCGGAGACCGAGAAGAGCTGGGCCGACTGGCGCTCGCAGTTCTTCCTGGGGTTCGCGCACGCGCCCGCGACGCGCAACCTCGTGGTCACCACGTTCGCGCTTCGCCGTCGCCTCGCGACGTTCCGCACGATGGGCCTCCCCTCCGCGCGCCAGTCGCTCGCGATGTGGCAGCAGGCCGCCTTCGCGCGCGAGGGCGCCGAGCTCGGCACCGCGGTGCAGGAGGGCACGAACAAGCTGATCCAGGGATCCTTCGCCGAGACAGCGAAGTCGGTCGAGATGGTGGCGAATGCCGCGCAGGCGCCGGTCATCACCGAAGAAACGATCTGGACGGTGATCGACTCGGTGAAGGCGCAGTGCGCCTCGATCGTCGAGGCGGATCGGGCCGGCCGCGCGCTGCGCGCCAAGAACCTCGCCGCGCTCGAACGGGGCGAGTCGACCATCGAGGATGCGGTGATGGCCTCGCAGCGCGCGCTCGCGAATGCCGGCCGGTCCGGTGCCGCGGCGGCCGTCGAGGGCGCGGCCGACGCGCCGAAGATCGAGGCCGGCACGGGTGCCGATGCCGGGGCGGGCACCGGTGATGCGGGGAACGCCGCGGGTGATCCCGGGCAGGATCTGCTGGGCAAGCTCACGAGCTGAGTCGCCGGCCGGACGCGGATGCGGCGGGTGCGGCCGGCGCTCCGCCGGCGGCGCATGCGGATGATTCACGGCGCGACCCGCTAGGCTGAGGGTACGGGCCGATGCCGGCCCCATCGTCGCCGACGTTCAGATGCCCGGGCCGCTTCTCATGCGAGCACCCGTGCGGCAGACCTTCAGTGGCGAAACGAAGCGCTCATCAGCGCCTTCGCCGAACAGGCCCGCGCGGTTTCGGCGGATCCACCTGCGATCCGCCGCCATCCACGCCGCCCGCGCCGCAACACGAAAGCACACTCGAACTGTGACCACTCAGACCTTCGCCGATCTCGGCGTACCCGCGCTCATCGCCAACGCGCTCGAGAAGAACGGCAAGACCGAACCCTTCCCGATCCAGCGAGACACGCTCCCCGACACGCTCGCCGGCCGCGACGTGCTCGGGCGCGGCCGCACCGGATCGGGCAAGACCATCGCCTTCGGCATCCCGCTCGTGGCGAATCTCGCCGGCGGCGAGGCCGGTATCGCCGCGCACGAAGCGGCCAAGAAGCGCCGCCCGAACCGCCCGCGCGGCATCGTCCTCGCCCCGACGCGCGAACTCGTCACGCAGATCGCCGAGACGCTGAAGATGCTCGCCGACCCCGTCGGGGTGAAGGTGACCACGATCTTCGGCGGCGTGCCGCAGCGCCGGCAGGAGGCCGCGCTCGAAGCCGGCGTCGACATCGTCGTGGCCGCCCCGGGGCGCCTCGATGACCTCATGCGCCAGCGCGTCGTGTCGCTCGAGAGCGTCGAGATCACCGTGCTCGACGAGGCAGACCACATGGCGGATATGGGGTTCCTGCCCGTCGTCACGCGGATCCTCAACCAGACTCCGCAGCGTGGCCAGCGCCTGCTCTTCAGTGCGACCCTCGACAACGGGGTCGACAACATCGTGAAGAAGTACCTGCACAACCCGATCCTGCACTCCGTGGACAGCGCCGAGTCGCCCGTGCCGCAGCTCACGCACCATGTCTTCGAGGTCGCCGGAAAGGACCAGAAAGAGGCCCTGATCGAGGCGCTGGCGAGCGGAACCGCGCGCCGCATCCTCTTCACCCGCATGAAGCACCAGGCGAAGAAGCTCGCGAAGCAGCTGACCGCCCGAGGGATCCCCGCGGTTGAACTGCAGGGCAACCTCTCGCAGAACGCGCGGGATCGCAACCTCGCCGAGTTCGTCTCGGGCGAGGCCAAGGTGCTCGTCGCGACGGATGTCGCCGCGCGCGGCGTCCATGTCGACGGCGTCGATCTGGTCGTGCACATCGATCCCCCCGTCGAGCACAAGGCCTACCTGCACCGCTCCGGGCGCACCGCCCGCGCAGGGAACGAGGGCGACGTGGTCACGCTCGTGCTGCCCGAGCAGCGCGGCGAGATGCGCCAGATCATGCGCGCGGCGAAGATCCGCGCCACGCCGCGGGCCGTGCGTCTCGACGATCCCGAGGTGCTCGACCTGATCGGCGAGGCCGCACCGCGCGTCGACCCGAAGGAGACGGAGCGGCGCCGGGCGGAGGCGCACCTCGCGCAGCAGCGCGCGGCCGGGCACAACCCCGCGGGCAGCGGCCAGTCGCAGGGCGCGAACGCGAAGCGCAAGCGCTCACGCGGCGGGCGCGGGCGCGGGGCCGGAGCTGCTGCCGGTGCTGGAGCTGGCGCTGGATCCAGCGCAGGATCCGCACCGCAGGCCCAGGGTTCGGGGCGCGGTCAGCGCCGCCAGGGCCAGTCCGGTCAGGGGCAGGGCCAGCAGCAGCGTCAAGGCCAGAGACACCAGGGCGGCGGTCAGGGTCACGGCGGCGGCCAGCGCCGCGGCAACCGCCGAGCCCAGAGTTCGGGCGGCGCGGTCTACTCGACCAGCACGCCGGGACACTGATCCGCGGCGCTCACGTGCTGCGCTGATCCGCGGCGCTGACGTTGCGCGCCGCCTGCTACACCAACTCGCTGCGCTAACTCGCTACGCCAACTCGCTGCGCTGTCTGCGGGGCTGGCGCGACGCATCGGATCACCCCTCGGTCGCGCCCGCCAGCCAGAGTGCGAGCCCCGAGAGCGAATTGGCGTCGATGATCGCTCCGTTTCGGATCATGCTGCGCAGCTCGGCCGCCGCGAACCAGCGAACCTCGTCGACCTCTCCGTCGGTTGCGCCGGGGATCTCCCCCGGCGCCACCTCGCAGTGCACCACGCCCATGCCCTGCGGGAACACCGTAGAGTCGACCACGTACCGGCCGATGAGCCGTGCCCGCCCTGCCGCGTACCCGGTCTCCTCGCGCAACTCGCGCACTCCGGTCACGAGCTCGGGCTCGTCGGGCTCGGCCTCGCGATCCGCCTCGTCCCCGGCTCCGCGCGGGAGTTCCCAGAGATCTCGCCCGACCGAGGCGCGGAAACTGCGCACGAGCAGCACCTCGTCGCCTCGCGTAGCGAGAATCGTCGCTCCCGGGCGGCCGTCGGCGACCACCAGCCGGTGGTGCGTGTACGGTTGCCCGCCGGCCCCGATGCGCGGAGCGCCATCAAGCCGCACCGCCAGGCCGTCCCGGCTCTCGTACAGCGCCTCGAACGGTATCGTCTCGTCGTGACTCATCATCCGCCTCTCCGTGATCCGTAATCCGCGATCCGTGATCCGCGATCCGCGATCCGCGATCCGCGATCCACTCTAGGGCGCACGCCCGACATTCCCCGCGGGAGGTTCGCGCTCGGCCCCGGATCACGGCAGAATGGAAGCAGTGCGCGACCACCGTGCCGCGCGAACGATCGCGCGAGCCCCTCGCGCAACGATCACCGGCATCACTAAGGAGCAGACGTGAAGATCATCGCCCGCATCGCCGCCGCCGCTGTCGCGGCCATCGCCTCGGTGTTCGTCGCCGCACCGGCCCTCGCGCACGACGGCGAGCACATCGCCCCCATCTCGCACGCGGGCGAGCCGCTGCAGGTCGGTGCGATCCTGATCTGCGGCTTCATCCTGCTCGCGATCGTGCTGCTGGTCGCGCAGGGCGTCGGCTCGCTCTTCGAGAAGAAGTAGGCCGTGCGCCTCGCCGAGCGCCTCACGGCGCTCGAGTTGGAGACCGTTCGGCTCGAGGTCTCCGAGGGAGCGGTGCTGACGGTCACGATCGATCGGCCGCAGGTGCTGAATGCGCTGTCGCCGCTCGTCATTGCCGAATTGCGGCAGGTCGTCGAGGCGCTGCACGACGGGCTCGGCGCGGAGATCGCGGATGCCGCCGGGGCGGGCACCGGGGTTGACACCGGCGCCGCTGCAGGCGCCTCCGAACCCGATTGGTCGATCCGCGGCGTCATCCTCACCGGCGCCGGCGAGAAGTCGTTCGTCGCGGGTGCCGACATCGCCGCCATGCGCGAGCAGTCCCGCGACGAAGCGCGCACCTACACGGCCGCCGGCCAAGACCTGACACGCCGCATCGAGACGCTCCCCGTGCCCGTGATCGCCGCGGTCAACGGTTTCGCGCTGGGCGGCGGCTGCGAGCTCGCCATGGCCTGCGACTACATCTTCGCGGGCGAGCAGGCGAGCTTCGGGCAGCCGGAGGTCGCGCTCGGCCTGATCCCCGGATTCGGCGGCTGCGTGCGCCTGCAGCAGTACGTCGGCATCGCGGCGGCGCGCGAACTCATCTTCACCGGGCGCAGGATCACCGCCGACGAGGCGCTGCGGCTCGGGCTCGTGCAGCGTGTGCTGCCCGACGCCGAGGCGTTGCTCGCGGCGGCGCATGAGTCGCTCGCGCTGTCGTCGAAGCAGTCGCCAGCGGCCGTCGCCGCGGCCAAACGCACGATCCGCGCCACGCAGTCGCAGCCCACGGATGCGGGTCTCGACATCGAGCGCGAGGCGTTCGTCGCGCGCTTTGGCACGGCCGACATGGTCGAGGGCACCACCGCCTTCGTTGAGAAGCGCCGCGCGCAGTTCGTCGGCCGGTAGCCGAAGCTGCGCAGCCGGAGTTCCGAGGCGCCAGAGCATCGAATCCCCGGAGCTTCGGCTGCCGCGAAGCCGCGGCGCGCCGCTCAGCCGGCCTGCGCCGCGCTGATGGGGTCACGCACGACCCGGAACGTCGCCACCAGCGGATCGACCGCGCCTCGCACGTAGCCGGTCGGCGATGCGGCGACCGCCTGCAGGAACGTGACCGTCTCCTCGGTGATCTCCTCACCGGGCACGAGGTTCGGGATGCCCGGAGGGTACGCCGCGAGCGTGTCGGCCGAGACCTGGCCGATGGCCTGGTGCGCGGTCACGACCACGCTGTCGGCGAAGAACGCCGAGCGGGGCAGCATGCGCAGCGTGCCGGGCTCCGGCAGCTGGGGGAAGCCGGAGTGATCCGCGGACTCCCCCGCGGCCCGCAGCGCGTCGGCCTCGTCGGCGACCGCCGTCAACGCGGCCATCAGCCGATCGAGATCGGGCAGAGCGAGGGCGCCGAGGATGGCGACGATGCTCGTCGCGGTCGACATCTCGAAGAAGACGCCGTGCTCGGCGATCAGCCGGTCGCGCACCCAGTGGCCGCTCTGGCCGAGTCGCGACACGTCGATGGGCACGTGCAGTGGATCACTGGAGACGATGTCGGGGAACTGATCGAACTCATCGCTGATCACCGAGAACCGGGGATCGGCGCGCAGGCGCTCGCGCAGCTCGTCGGAATGGCGGATCGCCGCCTCGATCTTGTCGGTGCCCTGCACGAGCGCGCGCCGGGCGAGGTCGAGCGAGGCCATGAGCACGGAGCTCGCCGAGGTCGACGACGTCATGGTGTAGGCGCGCTTGACGAGGGGTTCGAGGCGGTCGGCGAACGGCCCTTCGCCCAGCATCAGCATGGCCGATTGGGTGAACGAACCCGCGAGCTTGTGCGTGCTCGAGATGACGAGATCCGCCCCGAGTCGCGCCGGCGACTCGGGCAGCTCGGGGTGGAAACCGTAGTGGGCGGCCCACGCGTTGTCGACGATGAGCGCCGCCGCGTGATTGTGAGCGACCTCCACGAGGCCCGCCACGTCGGCAGTCGATCCGAAGTAGCTCGGCGAGACCACGTACACGCTCTGCACCGGCCGCCCCGCCGCCGTCTCCTCGCGCAGGGCCGCATCGAGCATCTCGGGGGTGAGCCCGTGGGCGATGCCGTGGACGTGGTCGACGTTCGGGCTCACGAACGCGGGGATCAGGCCGGCCAGCAGCACGCCGTCGGTGAAGCTCGAGTGCGAGCTGCGCTGCATCATCACGCGCTCACCCAGCCCGCGCACGGCGAACGCCGCGGTGCGGTTACCCTGCGAGGCGCCGTTCGTGAGCCACCACACGCGCCGCGCGCCCCAGGCCTCGGCGGCGAGAGCCAGCGACGCGTTCAGCGGCGAATGATCGCCGAGGTCGATGCCCTCGAGCATGAGCGGCACGTCGAGCTGCACCGTCCGCTCGCCGAACGTCGCGGCGAGATGGGCGCCGCCGACCCCGGTTCCGCCGTGGCCGGGCACCATGACCTGCAGCGGGTGCGAGTCGGCAAGGCGCTGCACGGCCTCCGCGTAGGGCGCGGCGGCCTGCGCGTCGTCGGGCGCGTGCTCGCCGAGCGCACCGCTGCGCACGGCGTGGCCGCGCAGACCCGCGGCGCGCGGCTGGGAATCAGGGGCGTGTTCAGTGGTCTCGGCATACGACATGCCTCCAGCATGGCCCTGATCGCGCGGCGCCAGAAGCCCGAATCCTCTCACCATCACCAGATGGTATATTGAGCTCACGCGTTCACGCCACGATGAGTTCAAGAGACAGTGAGGCGGACATGCTCGATCCACGGCAGCTCCAGGCCCTCGCCGCCGTCGCCGCGGAGGGATCCGTCGCCCGCGCGGCGAAACGGCTCGGGTGGAGCCAGCCCACGGTCGACTACCATCTGAAAGCCCTCGATCACCTCGTGGGCGCCCCGCTCACGGTGCGCGGGGCGCGGGGCAGCTCCCTGACGGCCACCGGATCGCTCATGCTCGAACGCGGGGACGAGATCCTCGCGCTCTCCGAACGCGCACTCGCCGACGCGCGGGAATTCGCACAGGTCGGCCGCACGAAGCTGCGCTTCGGCTCGTTCCCCACGGCTGCCGCTCGGCTGCTGCCGGGGATCGCCGCCCGGCTCGGAGACGTCGGCATCGAACTCGACGTGATGCTCGAGGAGATCGCTCCGCTCGTCGCCCGCGTGAATCAGCACACGCTCGACGCGGCGCTCGTCTACACGGCAAGCGGTTACGCGCTGCCGTTTCGCGCGGACGTACACACGACGACCCTGCTCACCGATCCGCTGCTGCTCGCACTCCCCGCCGGGCATCCGCACGCGGGGCGCCCGAGCTTCGACACCGATGCACTGCTCGCGCTGGAGGGCGACTCGTGGGTGTTCAGCGCGACTCCGGGCGACACGCTCGACGAGGTCGTGCTCGACGCGTTCGCGCGCGCGGGGCGGCGCTTCGAGGTCGCGATCCGCACCGACGACTACTCGGTCGCGCTCGGCATGGTCGCGGCGGGGATGGGCGTGGCGTTGATCCCGCAGCTCGCCGGGAACACGGTGCCGGAGGGCGCCGTGCTGCGCCCGATCGACGACGCCCGCTTCGCCCGCGAGATCATGCTCGCCGCGCCGGCCGCGGGCGGTGGGCCCGCACCCGCCGTGCGGCAGCTCGCGGAGGCCGTGCGGCGCGCGGTCGCCGCCCTCGGGTAGGCGTCGGCGCACCGGTAGGAGCCGGCGCACCGCATCGCGGCGCTCGGTGCGGTGGCTGGGCCGGGGCTACGGCCGCGGTTCGGGATCACGGATGAACCACGCGGCCGCGATCGCGAGCGTCGACGCCACCCCGCCCAGCAGGAACGCCGCGCGCGTCCCGGCGGCGAGCGCCTCCGGCCCGACCGCCTCGGGAGACCCCGCCGCGCGCACCGAGACGAGCGTCATCACCGTCACGAACAGCGCGGTGCCGGCGGCTCCGGCAACCTGCTGCGCGGTCGAGATCGTCGCGCTGCCGTGCGACATCAGCTTCGGCGGCAGCGATCCGAGCGACACCGAGAAGAGCGGGGTGAACGTACAGGCCAGACCGAAGCTCAGCACGATGTGCGTGAGGATCACCTGCCGCAGCGGCGTCGTCTCGCTGAAGAGCCCCATCGCCCAGAGCGCCGCGGCGCTGATCGCCACGCCGGGTATGAGCGTCGAGCGGGTGCCGCGGGCGTCGATCCGGCGGCCCACCAGCGGGCCGAGCAGGCCCATCAGCAGGCCACCCGGCAGCAGCATGAGCCCGGAGTCGAGGGTCGAATACCCGAGCACGTTCTGCACGTAGATGGGCAGCAGGATCAGGCTGCCGAACAGCGCGATCGAGCAGAAGACGAACAGCACGGTCGACAGCCAGAAGGGCCGCACCCGGAAGGTACGCAGGTCGAGCAGCGCGCGATCCTCGCGTTGCAGCCTCAGCTGCCGCTGCACGAAGACGGCGAGGCCGATGACCCCGACTATGAGCGGGATCCACGGCGGCAGTGTCTCGCCGCCGTTCGCGCGCTCGCCGAAGGCGCTCAGGCCGTAGACGATCCCGCCGAACGCGAAGACGGTGAGCACGACCGAGAACGCATCGATCCGCGCGTGGCTCTGCTCCCCCACGTCGGGCATGCGAAGGATGCCGAGGATCAGCGACACGACCGCGATCGGGAGCACGATGAGGAAGATCGCGCGCCAGCTGAGATGCTCAAGCACGAAGCCCGAGAGGGTCGGGCCGATCGCCGGCGCCACCGAGATCACGATCGAGATGCGGCCCATCAGGCGACCCCGGTTCGCGGCGGGGACAAGCGAGACCACGGTCGTCATCAGCAGCGGCATCATGATCGCGGT
>JAGQTL010000209.1 GCA_020439035.1 Leucobacter sp.
AGCTGCTCCAGCTCGTGCGCCGCATTCTTCGGCCCACCCGCCGCGAACGTATACACGCCGTACGCGCCCGGAGTCGCCTCAGCGGTGCCGACGGTCAGCGTCGTCTCGAAGGAGCCGTCATCCTCCAGCACGACCAGCTGCTCAAGATTCTTGGGGCTCCACGGCTGAGACGGGCTGTCGATCGACGACTGCGGCATCGGCCACTTCTGATCCACGATCGAACGCGCCCCGTTGCCGCCCGAGGGCTGCCAGTCCGAGGCGAAGTTGCCGAACACGACGTAGATGCCGGATTCCTTGCCCGCAAGCGGCGGCCGCGTGCCGATATTCGCCGACGGATCGAAGCCGCTGCCGGTCACCGTGATCACATCGCCCGCGAACACCGGCGTCGCCGCATCGATCGGACTGCCGTCGATGGAGAGCTCGATCTCGGGCACGAAGACCGCCTCGTCGGCAGTGGCGGCTGCGGGCGCGAGCGCGATCCCGCTCAGCACGAGCAGTGCGGTGGTTCCGGTCGCGAGTAGCGAGGAGAATCTCTTCCGCACGCCCTTCTGCGCATTCATTGCGATTGAACTCCAGTTCTGTCGATATCTCGGCCCCGCGACTCGCGGAACACGCTTCATCGGATCGAAGTTAGGCGACCCTAACCATGATCCGCTGAATAGTCTGACGTAATTCATCTGATGATGCAAGGCGACGCGGAACTCAATCGTCGCCGCGGACGGGCGTCACGACCGCAACCCGGAATCGGTTGCGCAATCTCACGCGCGCACGAGGGGCGAGCGCACACGCGCGGTGCGAGCGCGCGAACGCCCACGGTTACCGCACGGCGGCGGCTTGCCGCTTCGATCCCGCGCCGGGATCCGCCCCGCCCCGCCGCCCGGGCAGCGCGGCCACCGCGACCGCGAGCAGCGCGACGGCCGAGCCGGCGATCATCCACGGCGTCGCCCCGCCCGTGAGCGGCATCCAGGCCTCGAACACGAGCGCCGCGATGAGCTGGCCCGCGACATTCGCCATGCTCAGCACGAGCACACCCGCGTGGCGCACGAGCACGGCCAGCAGCGCGACGATCGCGACGCTCGCGGGGCCGCCGAGGTAGACCCAGGGGTCGCTCGGCCACGCGGTCGGCCAGCCGTTCACCACGATCGAGATACCCGCGGCGAGGCAGATCACCACGGACCCGACCGCGAAGTTCACGAATGCGGCGGCGAGCGCGCTGCGGCCGGCGGCCTGCGCCAAGCCGTTCACCGCGACCTGCCACGCGATCAGCGCGCCCGAGAGTAGCGGCACGATCACGAGCAGCACGCTGCGGCCCACGCCGCCGAGATCCCCCATGACCGAGAGCAGCACGGCGGCGATCGCGAGCACGGTACCGAGCACGCGCGGCACGGTCAGCATGATCTTGCCGCTCGGGCCCACACCGGCGCGGTCGAGCAGCAGACCGCCGAGGATCTGGCCCGCGATGGATCCGACTGTGAAGAGCGCGACCCCGATCAGGCCGACGGCGACGCCCTGGCTCAGCACGAACGCCGCGCCGCCGAGGCCGCCCGTGAGCGCCCACCAGGGCAGTCGGCCGGATCGCGCCTCGGTGAGGATCACCCGCACCCCGCTTCGCGCCGAGCGCGAGAACACCATGCCGATCACCACGAGCAGGGATCCGATCAGGAACGAGAGCGCCGCACCCACATAGCCGTCACCGAGGGAGCGGCCAAGGCTGCCGTTCGTGTGCGACTGAAGCACCGTCAGCAGGCCGACCAGTGCTCCGCCCGAGAGCGCGAGGAGGAGCGGTCGGCTGAGCTTCGGCGTCATCCGACCACCCTATAGTGCGACAGGCCCGAGGGGCGCCTCGCGCCCCGAACTGAGCCCCCTGCCGGACTTGCTTGCCGCGCTCGAAGCGACGCACCGCGTCGCGCGCGGCAAGCCGAGCAGCTGTGCTGCTCGGCGGTTCGAGCCCGATCGGGGCCGATGCGGCGAAGCCCCCGCAACGCGGGTGCTTCGCCGCTGAGCCCCCTATCGGACTTGCTTTCGGCGCTGAGGGCGAAGCGTAGCTTCGCGCGCCGGAAGCCGGTGAAGCTGCGCTTCACCGGGGCCGGTTCAGAGTCCGGCTGCGGGGCGGAGTGAGGGGCGCCTCGCGCCCCGAACGGAGCCCCCTGCCGGACTCGAACCGGCCACCTGCAGTTTACAAGGCTGCTGCTCTACCAGATGAGCTAAGGAGGCGAGGGGTGGCCGGCTGACCGGCCACCCGTTGAGACTACCCGTTGCCGGGCGGATTGGCGAAGCGCGCCCTATCCGTCGCTCGCTTCGCCGTCGCCCGAGTCGCCGTTCGTGCCCTCGAGATCCGACATGACCTTGAGCAGGTAGGTCTGCAGGTTGCCGTCGCGCGTCGAGTACCACTGCTTGCCGTTCACGATCACCGTGGGCGTGCTGACGAGGCGCTGGGGCTCGTCGGCCGGCTGCAGGTCGTCGTCCGAGACGCCCTCGAGCGCGACCTGGCTGGCGCGGACCAGCCGCGCGCCATCCGCGAGGCCGAGCACACCGACCTCGAGCGCCTGCTTGGTGTTGCCGTTGATGAAGTCGGCGAAACGGCGATCCTTCACGCACTGCTTGAGCTCGTTGTTCACGGTGACGCCGGCGGCCTCGGCCTGGTCGAGCAACTGCTCGTCCGTGAGGCCGCTCGTGCCCTCGTCGGGCTGCACGGCCTCGCTCAGCAGCAGGTTGTGCAGCCGGAACGCGTGGTCGCCCTCGGGCTGCTCATCGACCACGCAGCTCATCAGATTGGCCGCGCGTGTCGAGTACTTCGTGCCGGCCGACTGGCTGTCGAGGAAGTTGATCGGGTTGATCGTGAGGTTGATGTCCCCCGAGCCGACGAAGGGCTCCAGCACCTCGCCGTAGGCGGCCTCGAAGGCGCCGCAGGCGGGGCACATGTAGTCGACGAACACGGTGACGTCGAGCGGCTTCTTCGTGCGGTCGACCTGGATCGCCTCGCGCGCCGCGCCCTCGGCGAGCGCGGGGCCGCGCACGACCTCGAGGTCCTTGGTGAAGGTCACGCCGCCCGAAGCCATGTTCTCGGGGCCGGGCCCTGCCGGCTTCGCCGACTGCGTGAGCACGAGCGCCACGATCCCGAGGATGGCGAGCACGCCGACGAGCACGCCGCCCTGCAGGAAGAGCCGGTTGCGCTTCTCGCGCTTCTTCTCCGCCTCGCGGGCGATCCTCGCCTGCTCGCGCGCCTGCTCGCGACGCTCGTTCTTCGTCAGTTTCTGTTCAACCATTCCTGTCTCCGTCGGTCAGCCGCACGACTGCGCCACCGCACCGCGGCGGCCGGCATCCTGCGATCGATCGTTACTTCTTCTTCGCTCGGCGCATGGCGCGGTTCTGCGGCGCCTGCGCGGCCTCTTCGTCCGCCTCGATAACCTGCCCGAACGCGCCGCGCTGCGGCGGCGCGGCCGGCGCCGTGCGCTGCGCCTGCGGGGTGCGCGGCTTTCGGCCGCCACCCGCACCGCTCACGGCGTTGTGGCCCTCTTCGTCCGGCGCCGAGTAGCTGAGCGCCGACTCGTCGATGCCCGACTGCTCCTCGAGCCCGCCGCCTTCGAGGTGCACGTGATCCTGCGGGCCTTCCGCCGCGCGCACCTGCACTTCGAGGTTGTAGAGCAGCCCCATGGACTCCTCCTTGATCTGCCCCATGGTGCTCTGGAAGAGCGTGAACCCTTCGCGCTGGTACTCGACAAGCGGATCGCGCTGCGCCATCGCGCGGAGCCCGATGCCCTCCTTGAGGTACTCCATCTCGTACAGGTGGTCGCGCCAGCGGCGGTCGATCACCGAGAGCACGACGCGTCGCTCCAGCTCGCGCATGGCCTCCTCGCCGAGGCTCGCCTCGCGGTTGCGGTAGGCGACCTCGGAGTCCGAGAGGATCTCGCGGCGCAGGAAGTCGCGGCCCATGCCCTTGCCGCCGGCCTCCTCCACGACCTCGTCGACGGTGAGTCCGATCGGGTAGATCTGCTTGAGATCGTTCCAGAGCGCGTCGAGGTCCCAGTTGCCATCGGTGCCGTGGGAATCGAGGATCGCGTCGATCACCTGCTCGCGGAACACATCGACGCGGGACTCGATGTCCTCACCGTCGAGGATCTGCGACCGGTCCGTGTAGATCGCCTTGCGCTGGCGGTCGAGCACGTCATCGTACTTCAGCACGTTCTTGCGGATCTCGCTGTTGCGCTGCTCGACCTGGCTCTGCGCGCTCTGAATGGCGCGGGTAACCATCTTCGACTCGATCGCGAGCTCGTCGGGGAAGCTGCTGCGGTTCATGAGCGCTGCCGCCGCGCCGGCGTTGAACAGCCGCATGAGGTCGTCGGCGAGCGAGAGGTAGAAACGGCTCTCGCCGGGATCGCCCTGGCGGCCGGA
>JAGQTL010000210.1 GCA_020439035.1 Leucobacter sp.
AGTAGGACACCGCCGGACCTCTTCATGAAGGGGCTGGCCTCGTTGAGGCCAGCCCCTTTTTTTAATGCCGGTCGCGGTCCGCGCTGTCAATCCGGGTGCGTTCAGCGCGGGACGCTCCGATCCCGGGTTCCGGCGTTCCCCAGGTCCCGGACCGGCGCTCCGGTAGGGTGGAGAGTGGCCGTTCGGCATCGGAGAGAGGGGGCTGCGGATGGGATTGATGACGATCGCTCTGATCGCCCTTCCCCTCGCTGCTCTGGTCTCGTACCCGGTGATCCGCCGCTTCGGTCGACTCGCCTTCATTCCGATCTCGCTCGTGCCCGCTGCGGTGTTCGTCGCCTTCGCGCTGCACGGCCCCGTGCTCGCCACCGGCGAAGTGCTCGAGGAGACCCTCGAGTGGGTGCCGCAGCTCGACCTGGATCTCGCGCTGCGCCTCGATGCGATCGCCTGGGTGTTCGCACTGCTCGTCACGGGTGCCGGCGCGCTCGTGTTGCTCTACTGCACGCACTACTTCGAAGACGGCGAGGAGGGGCTGGCCCGTTTCGGCAGCGTATTCCTCGGCTTCGCCGGGAGCATGCTCGGGCTCGTGCTCGCGGACAACGTCTACCTGCTCTTCGTGTTCTGGGAAGGCACGACGGTCTTCTCGTTCTTGCTCATCGGTCACATGGCCAGGCAGCGCACCGCGCGTGCGGCCGCGCTGCAGGCCCTCATCGTTACGACGCTCGGCGGCCTTGCCATGCTGGTCGGGCTCGTGCTGCTCGCCGGCGTTGCAGGGACACCCAGGCTGAGCGCGATGCTCGCCGACCCGCCGACGGGAACGCTCGTCACGGTCGCGGTGTTCCTGGTGCTCATCGGCGCACTCTCGAAGAGCGCGATCTTCCCATTCCATTTCTGGCTCCCCGGTGCAATGGCCGCGCCGACCCCGGTCAGTGCGTATCTGCATGCCGCGGCGATGGTCAAGGCCGGGGTCTATCTCATCGCGCGTCTCGGCCCCGGATTCGGCGATGTGCCCGGATTCCGCATCGTGCTCGTCACCCTGGGCGCGATCACGCTGCTGAACGGTGGGATCCGCGCGCTGCGCCAGTTCGACATCAAGCAGATCGTGGCTCATGGCACCGTGAGCCAGCTCGGCCTGCTCGTCATGGTCTTCGGCATCGCCGATCCGCGCACCGACTTCGCGGGGTACGTCCTGCTGCTCGCGCACGCGCTCGCGAAGGCGCCGCTCTTCCTGATCGTCGGCATCGTCGATCACAGCACCGGCACGCGCGACCTGCGCCGGCTGAGCGGGGTCGGACGCCGTTTGCCGGTTGCCGCGGTGATCGCGACGCTCTCGGCGGCCAGTATGGCGGGCCTGCCGCCGTTCCTCGGCTTCGTGGCGAAGGAATCGGCGTTCGCCGAACTCCTCGGAGTTGGAGCGGATCAGCCGCTCGGGATCGCGGCCTTTGCCGCGCTCGGGATCGGCAGTGTGCTCACGGTCGCCTACATGGCCCGCTTCCTCTGGGGCGCATTCGCGACGAAGAGGGGCGTGACCACGAGCGAGATCGTGCACGCGCAGGGTTGGATCATCTTCGTCGCACCGGCCGCATTCGCCGCGCTCGCGACACTCGGAGGCGTGGCGGCGCCCGCGCTCGACCGCTGGCTGCGTCTCGCGGCCAGCGAGCAGCCCGGCTCGGGAACGCCCGAGCATCTCGCCCTCTGGCACGGCTTCACCCCGCCGCTCGCGGCGTCGGCCGCCGTCATCTGCCTGGGCCTCGGGCTCGGTGCGCTCCTGATCCGGCATCGCGGCGAGTTCCCGACGGTGCCGGAACGGTTCTCGGCCTCTCACCTGTACTGGGTGCTGACGCACTGGCTCGACGTCGTAGCCGTGCGCCTGACCGCCATCACGCAGCGCGGCTCGCTGCCGTTCTACCTGGCGGTCATCCTCGGGGTGTTCGTGATCGTGGTCGGCGGCACGCTGCTCGCGGCGGGCCCCCCGCCCGGAGCCGTCTCCTTCGCGACGACGCCGGCCCAGGTCGCCATCGCCGTGATCGTCATCATCGCCGCCGTCTTCACGGTTCGCGCGCATACCCGATTCCAGGCCGTCGTTCTCGTCGGAGTGACTGGCTACGGCATGGCGCTGATCTTTGCGCTGCACGGTGCACCCGATCTTGCGCTGACGCAGGTGCTCGTCGAGACGATCACGCTGATCGCCTTCGTGCTCGTCATCCGCCGGTTGCCCCAGCACATCGGCATCCGCGCGCGGCTCGACCGCCGCATCATCCGCGCCGGCATCGGCGTCGGGGTGGGGCTCGTGCTCGGAGGCGTCGCCTTCGTGGCGCTCGGATCCCGGGTGGCGGATCCCATCTCCCTCGAGCTCCCGGAACTCGCGCACGCGGGCGGGCACGGCGCGAACGTCGTGAACGTGATGCTGGTCGATATCCGCGGGTGGGACACGATGGGGGAGCTCTCGGTGATCCTCGCCGCTGCGACCGGGGTCGCCTCGCTCGTGTTCCTGAACACCCGTGTCGATACCGCACCGAAGCTCACGCGCCGAGATGCTCGATCCCAGGTGAACGAGCTGATTCGGCGCGTCGAGGATCCGAACGATCCCGCCGAACGGCGGACCTGGTTGCTCGCCGGCCGAAACCTCGATCCGTCGCGGCGCTCGATCCTGCTCGAGGTCGTGGTGCGGCTCATTTTCCACGCCCTGATCCTGCTCTCCTTCTATCTGCTGCTCGTCGGGCACAATAGCCCGGGCGGCGGTTTTGCGGGCGGCCTGGTCGCGGGGCTCGCGCTCGTCGCGCGCTACCTGACCGGCGGCCGGGAGGAGCTCGGCGCCACGGTGCCGATCGATGCGGGCAGGATCCTGGGCACCGGCCTGGCGCTTGCGGCGACGGTGGCCGTGCTCCCGCTCTTCTTCGGCGAGGCAGCGCTCAGCTCCGTGTGGTTCGATCTCGACCTCGGGCCGCTCGGCACCGTGCCGATCGTCAGCTCGACGTTCTTCGACATCGGCGTCTACCTCGTCGTCTTCAGCCTCGTGCTCGACGTGCTTCGCAGCCTCGGCGCCGAGGTCGATCGGCATGAGGAGACGGATCTCGAGACGGCGCTGCACGAGTCGGCGCCGGTCGGCGAGCGCGGAGCGGGGGAGGCACGATGACGCTTCCACTGGCCCTCCTGCTCATCATGATCGTGCTGTACGCGGTCGGCGTGTATCTGCTGCTCGACCGGAGCCTGACGCGCGTGCTGCTCGGCTTCCTGCTGGTGGGGAACGCGACGAATCTGCTGATCTTCCTCATGGGCGGCTCGTTCGGCGTCGCGCCGATCTACGGAACGGCCGAGGCGAACGAGATGAGCGATCCGCTTCCGCAGGCATTCGTGCTGACGAGCATCGTCATCACGTTCGGGGTCAGCGCGTTCATCCTCGCGCTCATCTACCGGGCCTGGCGCCTCGCGCGGCACGGCGAGGACGAGGTCCAGGACGACGATCACGATGCCGAGCTCACGGCTGCCGAGTCGCTCACGACGGAGGAGGTCACCGACGAGGAGCTCGCGCAGACGCCCGAGTTCGAGGACGAGCATGAGGTCGAAGACTCCGACGATACCGACGGCGCGGCAGCCATCGCACGTGGCGCGCTTCCCGGCGCGAACGGGCGAGGCTCCTCGCACGAGGGGAGCGGCTCGTGATCGCGATGATCCCGCTCGTCGTGCTCGTGCCGCTCCTCGGCGCGGCGCTCGCCCTCGCGCTTCCGGGGCGACGCCGGGCGCAGCAGGTCATCACGGTGGCCGCGCTCTCCGCCGTACTCGCGATCTCGCTCGGCTTCATGGCGGTGGTCGATGCGCACGGCACCCTCGTGATGCAGGTCGGGGGTTGGGCTGCGCCGTTCGGCATTTCGCTCGTGGTGGATCGCCTGAGCGCGCTCATGCTCGCGGTCTCGGCCACCGTGCTTCTCGGCGTGCTGCTGTTCTCGCTCGGGCAGGGCCTCGCGGACGGTGACGACGAGACGCCCGTCTCCATCTATTACCCGACCTACCTCGTGCTCGGTGCCGGGGTCTGCAACGCCTTTATCGCGGGAGACCTCTTCAATCTCTACGTGGGCTTCGAGATCCTCCTGGTCGCCAGCTACGTGCTGATCACGCTCGGGGGCACCGGGCCGCGGATCCGGGCCGGGGTCACCTACGTCGTCGTCTCGCTCGTCTCGTCGATCCTCTTCCTCGCCGCGATCGCACTCGTGTACGCGGCGACGGGCACGGTCAACATGGCGCAGCTCACCCTCCGCATCGCCGAGATCCCCGAGAGCACGCAGGTGCTCCTCAACCTGATGCTGCTCATCGCCTTCGGCATCAAGGCGGCGGTGTTCCCGCTCGCATTCTGGCTGCCGGATTCGTATCCGACCGCGCCAGCTCCGGTGACCGCGGTGTTCGCGGGGCTCCTCACGAAGGTCGGCGTCTATGCGATGATCCGCACCCAGACGCTGCTGTTCCCGAACAGTCGTCTGAACGACGTCCTCATGCTGATCGCCGCGCTCACCCTGATCGTCGGCATTCTCGGCGCCGTTTCGCAACTCGACATCAAGCGCCTGCTGTCGTTCACGCTCATCAGCCACATCGGGTATCTCGTCTTCGGGATCGCGATGGCGGATGCCGCCGGCTACAGTGCGACGATCTACTACATCGCGCATCACATCATCGTGCAGACCACCCTCTTCCTGGCCGTCGGGCTGGTCGAACGGCAGGGCGGCACGACCTCGCTGACCGAACTGGGCGGCATGCTGCGCGCCGCACCGGTCGTCGCCGTCTTGTTCTTCATCCCGATGCTGAATCTCGGAGGCATCCCGCCGTTCTCGGGGTTCATCGGCAAGCTCGGCCTATTCGAAGCGGGCGCCGCGCTGGGCACACCGGCGGCGTACTGGCTCATCGGGGTCGGAGCGCTCGTCTCGCTCCTGACGCTCTACGCCCTCGCCCGAACGTGGAGCCTGGCGTTCTGGCGGAGCCGTGCCGCCGCGCTCGGCGGCGCCGGCGCGCCGCAGCCGGTGAGCGCCGAGGCGCAGCTACTGCAGGGGCGCGAGGCAGACCTCCTGGAACGGCTGCACCATGCGCCGGATGCGCGTCCGCGCCAGGAGGAGCGCGAGACGCCGCGGCTGATGATCGGGGCGACCGCCGGCATGGTGGCGGTGAGCGTGGCGCTCACGGTCTTCGCCGGCCCGCTCTACCGCTACGCGAGCCACGCCGGCGATGAGCTCACCAACCCGGGGGCGATGGTGAGCCGCGGGCTGGACGATGGAGCCGAAAGCGGGGGCGCGAGATGAGGCGGAGGCGGATCGAGCCGGTCGTTCACGTGCACGAGATCCCCCTGCTCGTGGGCCTCGTCGTGATGTGGATGATGCTGTGGGAGGAGGCCTCCGGGCTCTCGCTTCTGAGCGGCGTATTGATCTCAGTCCTCGCCATGCGACTGTTCTACCTGCCGCCGGTCGAGCTCGCCGGCCGCCTCGACCTGTGGTGGACCGCGCGGTATCTCGGGTTCTTCCTCTGGCACCTGATCCTGGCCTCCTGCCAGGTCGCCTGGCTGGCCGTGCGCCCCGGGCCCTCGCCGAAGACCGCGATCATCGCCGTGCGCCTGCGCACGCGGAGCGACTTCATCCTCACGGTCGTCGGCCTCACCGTGTCCCTGATTCCGGGATCGCTCGTGGCCGAGGTGGATCGCTACTCGTCGACGCTGTACCTGCACGTGCTGAACACCCCGACCCAGCGGCAGATCCGGCAGATGCGGTCGCAGACGCTGCGCATCGAGGAACTGGTCACGCGCGCCGTGGGATCGCGGCAGGAGGTCGAAGCGTGGAAATGAGTGCCTTCCAAATGGTGGCGACCGGCGTCGTCGTCCTCAGCCTGGCCGCGGCGGCGCTGGCCGCGGTGGTGCGCATCGTGCGCGGTCCAACGATCCTCGATCGCATGGTCGCGAGCGACGTGCTGCTGACGACGCTGATGCTGGCGCTGGGTGCGGACATGGTGCTGAGGCGGCACACCGATGCGATCCCGATCATGACGGCGATCGCGGCCACCGCCGTGCTCGCGACGATCGTTGTGGCGCGCTACGTGCGCCGGCGGGCGCAGCTGCCCGAACCGGTGGAATCGCCCGCGCGGGATCAGGGAGGTGGACGTGTCTGAGTGGCTCGACCCGGTGCTCGACGCCGTCGCGCTGTGCTGCCTGATCGCGGCGGGAGGGTTCTCTGTGGCCGCGGGCGTGGGCCTGCTGCGGTTCCGCGACGTGCTGAGTCGCCTGCATGCGGCGACCAAGCCGCAGGTGCTCGGGCTGCTGCTCGTGATCGCCGCCGTCGCACTGGAGTCCCGCTCCTTCGGCACGCTGATCGCCCTCGTGCCGGTGTTCATCTTCCAGTCTCTCACCGCGCCGATCGCGGCGCACATGGTGGGTCGTGCCGCCTACCGCACCGGGCAGCTCGACGACGAGACGCTGACGATCGACGAGCTCGGCCCCGCGATCGAGCGTTCGGAGCGGGATCGCGGGGCCTGAGCGCCGGCTAACGGATCGAGTTCGGCGGACTCGCTTACGCGTCGACCAGATAGCGGCTGTAGGCGGGAACCGTGAGGAACGTGGGGAAGTGCTCCGCGAGCGCCACCTCGGCGAACAGCTCGACGGCGTCCTCGAAGCGGTCACCGTCGAAGCGGGCGAACCCGTCCACGGCCTCGGAGACGAGCTCGCGAACCCAGTCGGCGGTGATGCGGTGGCCCTCGGCGGTCGCCTGATCCTGGTGGATCCACTGCCAGATCTGCGAACGGCTGATCTCGGCGGTCGCCGCGTCCTCCATGAGGTTGTCGATCGCCACCGCTCCGATGCCGCGCAGCCACGCCTCGATGTAGCGCAGCGCCACGGACACGTTCTCGCGCACCCCGGCCTCGGTGATCTCTCGGCCGATCCGCACATCGAGCAGTTGCGCGGCGGTCACGTCGACGTCGTCGCGACGTCGCTCCACCTGATTCGGGCGATCGCCGAGCACGGCATCGAACTCGCGCTGCGCCACCGGGATCAGGTCGGGATGCGCGACCCACGTGCCGTCGAAGCCGTCGCTGGCTTCGCGGCGCTTGTCCGCGCGCACCTTCTCCTCGGCGCGAGCCGTCGCTTCCGGGTCCCTCCGGTTGGGGATGAATGCGCTCATACCGCCGATTGCGTGGGCGCCCCGCTTGTGGCAGGTCTGCACGAGCAACTCCGTGTACGCGCGCATGAACGGCACGGTCATGGTGACCTCGCTCCGGTCCGGGAGCACGAACCGTGCACCGCGGCCGCGGTAGTTCTTGATGATCGAGAAGATGTAGTCCCAGCGGCCGGCGTTCAGCCCGGCGGCGTGATCCTTCAGCACGTAGAGGATCTCCTCCATCTCGAAGGCCGCCGGCAGCGTCTCGATGAGCACGGTGGCGCGGATGGTGCCGTGGGGCAGGCCGAGGCGCTGCTCGGTGAAGGTGAAGACATCGTCCCAGAGCTTGGCCTCTTCACTCGATTCGAGCTTCGCGAGGTAGAAGTAGGGGCCGTGCCCGTTCGCGACGAGTTGCTCGGCGTTGTGGAACGCGTAGAGCCCGAAGTCGACGAGGCTCCCCGAGGCTGCGCCGGCCTGGCCGACGGCATCGACGAATCGCAGGTGCTTCTCAACGAGATGCCATCCCCGCGGGCGCATGACGATGGTCGGCGTGCGCGTCGCCGTGACCTCGTAGTGGCGGCCATCCGGGCCGGTGTACGAGAGCTGTCCGCGGATCGCGTCGTAGAGCGACAGCTGCCCGCCGATGACATTGCGCCAGGTCGGGCTCGTCGCGTCCTCCTGATCGGCCAGCCAGACCCTCGCGCCGGAGTTCAGCGCATTGATCGTCATCTTCGGGTCCGTGGGGCCGGTGATCTCCACGCGGCGGTCCTCGAGGCCCGGCCCGGGGCCGGCAACCCGCCAGTTCGGATCCTCGCGGATCGCGCGCGTGTCCTCGCGGAACCGCGGGTCGCGGCCGTTCCCAATCTCATAGCGGCGGCGCTGGCGCTCCGCCAGCCGATCGTGCCGCCTGCCGGCGAAGCGGTGGTGGAGCTCGGCGAGGAACGCAAGGGCCTGATCGGTGAGGATCTCATCGCTGCGCTCCGTCGGGGCGACGAGGACTTCGATACGGGGTCCGGCGGCCGATCCGAGGGGGGCCGTTCGGGTTCGTTCGGGTGTTGCGATGGTCATGATCCGTTCCTTTGCGTGTGATTCGGGCGGGTGGTATTTCCATGATTCAGGCGGAAGGGCGTCACTGTTCATGTATTTCCGTGCAAAATAGTCAACTTTTTCTGTTTGCCGTAATTTTCATCTTGTGGCACGCTGATGCCATGACCTCCAGCATTTCCGCGACTCAGTCACCGGCGTCCCGCGCCGCAGCGAGCGCCAGCGGATCGCCCAGGGCGGAAGCCCCCGACGAGGCCGATGCGCTGACGCTCGGGAGGCGGGTGCGCGAGCGCCGCTCCCAGCTCGGCCTGAAGCTCGAACAGCTCGCCGCAGCCATCGACCGCGCGCCTTCGCAGCTCTCGGCCATCGAGAACGGCAAGCGCGAGCCCACGCTGCCGGTGCTCCGCGCGCTCGCGCACGCGCTCGACTGCACGGTCGATGATCTGCTCTCGAACGAAGCGCCGAGCGCGCGGGCCGCGCTCGAGATCTCGGTCGAGCGCGCGCAGCGCGGCACGGTGTTCCAGTCGCTCGGGATCCCCGCGATCCGCGTCTCGAAAGCGACGCCGGATGACACGCTCAAAGCGATCCTCGGGCTGCATCAGGAGGTGGAACGCCTTCACCGGGAGCGCGCCGCGACGCCGGAGGAAGCGCGTCGCGCGAATACTGAGCTGCGCGGGCAGATGCGCGTGCACGGCAACTACTTCGCGGAACTCGAGGCGGCGGCGGCGGCGCTGCTCGAGAGCGTGGGCCACGACGGGACCACCGGCGGGCCCGTCTCTCAGCTCACGATCGCGGGCATCGCACAGAAGCTCGGCTTCAGCCTGCACTACGTCGACGATCTGCCGCACTCGACGCGATCCGTCATCGACCGGCGCAACGGTCGCATCTACCTCGGCGCGGGCCTGCCGTCGCGCGACGCGCGCGCCCCGATTCTCCGCGCGCTCGCGAGCATCGTGTGCCGGCACGAGGAGCCGCGCAGTTACGCGGAGTTCCTGCGCCAACGGGTCGAGGCGAACTACCTCGCGGGGGCCGTGCTCATGCCCGAACGCGTCACGGTCGAGCGCTTGCTCGAGGCGAAGCGGCAACGGCAGCTCTCGATGGAGGATCTGCGCGATGCGTTCGGCGTCTCGTACGAGATGGCGGCGCACCGCTTCACCAATCTCGCGACCGAGCACCTGGAGCTGCCGGTGCACTTCATGAAGGTGCACGAGTCGGGCACCCTGGTGAAGGCCTACGAGAACGATGGCGTGCGCTTTCCCTCGGATGCGCTCGGCAATCTCGAGGGCGCGAACGTCTGCCGGAACTGGACGGCCCGCACGGTGTTCGGCCAGCCGGATCGGTTCAACCCCTGGTACCAGTACACCGACATGGCGGCGGGCGTCACGTACTGGTGCACCTCGCGCGTCGAGAAGGCGAAGGAGGGGCTCTACTCGGTGAGCGTCGGCGTGCCCTTCGACGGTGTGAAATGGTTCCGGGGCCGCGAGACGCCCAACCGCACCCGGTCGTTCTGCCCGGACGAACGGTGCTGCCGGCGCGCGAGCGACGACCTCACCCGCAAGTGGGAGTCCGCTGCCTGGCCCGAGGCGGCGACACCGACGAGCCTGCTGGCGGCGCTCCCGACGGGCACGTT
This sequence comes from Leucobacter sp., assembly GCA_020439035.1. Lineage (GTDB taxonomy): Bacteria > Actinomycetota > Actinomycetes > Actinomycetales > Microbacteriaceae > Leucobacter. The sequence continues at coordinate 9,796 of JAGQTL010000210.1, forward strand.
TCCCGGCGTCGACGCGCACGAGGTGTACGGCTTTCTGGAATCCTACGAGGCGGAGGCCGGGCTCGCGTAGACCGGCTCCGACGCGCCGAATTCGAGATGCGCGCGGGTCGGCCCTGCGCTAACGTAGAGCGGAGGGGCGCGACGGCCCATCGGATGCCGAGGAAGCAGGGGTGAGAACGACGTGAACGCGGGGGATCGAGCTCACCGAATCGGTGAAACCGAGGTGCGTGCAACGCAGCAGTTCCGCGAAGATCTCGGTGCCATGGTTCGTGCGCGCACCACGGATCTCTCCATCGACGAGCAGGAAGCGGTGAACGCGCTGCCCTCGGGCGCCGCGCTCCTCGTCGTGCGCCGCGGCGCGAACCTGGGCGCCCGTTTTCTGCTGGACGAGTCGAGCTCGGTCGCGGGCCGCCATCCCGAAGTCGACATCTTCCTGGACGACGTCACCGTGTCCCGGCGGCACGCCGAGTTCCTGAGGTCGGGCATCGCATTCTCCGTGCGCGATCTGGGGTCGTTGAACGGAACATTCGTCGACGGCGCGCGCATCGATGCCGAGGCCGTGCTGGAGGACGGCGCCGAGGTGCAGGTGGGCAAGTTCAAGTTCACGTTCTTCGCCTCGCGGTTCGACCTCCCGGGGCAGGAATAGCGTGGCGGCGCAAGCGGCTCGTGCACAGAGCGCTTCGGGCCTGCTGAGCATCGGACAGGTCCTCGAACTCCTCCAGCACGATTTCAACGACCTCAGCCCGTCGAAGCTCCGATTCCTCGAAGAGCAGGGCCTCATCACCCCCGAGCGCACGAAGTCGGGGTATCGGAAGTTCTCTCAGGCGCACATCGAGCGGCTGCGCCTCATCCTCACTCTGCAGCGGGAGCATTACCTGCCGCTCAAGGTCATCGCGGAAGTGCTGGTCGATCTCGACGAGGGCCGCGATCCGGTGATCCCCGGTGCGGCTCGGCGCAACGCCTCGAGCATCCTCGCCCCGCGCCGGCTGCTCAGCCGCGATGAGTTGCAGCGGTTGACGGGTGCCGGCGCGCGCTTCATCGGAGAGGCGATCGCGGCCGGCCTCCTTCCCGCCGCAGAAGTGTTCCCGCACGACTGCATCGCGGAGGTGCAGGCACTGATGCGACTCGCCGACCAGGGCCTGACCCCGCGCCACCTGCGCGCGATGCGCGTGGCGGCCGAGCGCGACGCCGAACTGATCGCGCAGGCGCTCCAGGCCAAGGGCGCGCGCCGCGGGAGCCCGGGCACGGTCGAGGACTCCCTCGTACTCGCGGAACTTCTCGAGACCGTGCGCTCGGGCCTGCTGAAGCGTCGCCTCGGGCGGTGAGCGACGCGCGGCGCTACGGCGCCGTGTCGCGCTGGCGCGGGGTCGCGACACGCCTAAAGTCATAGTTGAAGGTTCGTTGCCTGAGGCCCGCTCTGCCGATAACGTTGAGTGAGCGCAGGCGCCGTGAGCGTGCCGCGCGGATCAGCGTGGGGAATCAGAGAGGTCTGTGATGGAGAGCTTCGTGTCGACGCCGACCGCAGCCCCCCTTCGAGCGGGATCCTTGAGCGGAAACGCGGTCCACGAGCCGCTCTTCCACGACGGCATGCCGGAACTCGACATCGAGAGCGGCTACAAGGGCGCGATCGCGGCCCGGGCGGCCGGCATCAGCTACCGTCAGCTCGACTACTGGGCCCGCACGGGCCTCGTGGAGCCCACGATCCGCAGCGCGCAAGGCTCCGGCTCGCAGCGGCTTTACGGGTTCCGCGACATCCTCGTGCTCAAGCTCGTCAAGCG
>JAGQTL010000211.1 GCA_020439035.1 Leucobacter sp.
TACGCCTGCGGGCCCGAGCGCATGCTGGGAGAGCTGGAGGCGCTCGCCGAGCGCCACGGCGCCTCGCTGCACCTCGAGCGGTTCACCGGCGTCGAAGCGCAGCGCGAGGGCGACCGCGCCTTCGAGATCGAGCTGGGGCGCACGGGCGGCACGATCACGGTGCCCGCGGATCGCACGGCGCTCGAGGTCCTCAACGAGCACGGCTTCGAGATCCGCCATTCGTGCTGCGAGGGCAACTGCGGGTCCTGCGAAACGCGGGTGCTCGCGGGCGACATCGAGCACCGCGACGTGCTGCTCACCAAGGCCCAGCGCGCGAAAAACGACCGCATGATGGTGTGCGTCTCGCGCGCCGCCGGGAAGCGGATCACGCTCGACCTGTAGGCCGCCCGCTGGCCCGCCTGCCCGCTGGCCCCCCGGCCCGGCGCTCCGTCAGCGATCCGCCGTCCGTCAGCCGTTTTGCGCGGTTTTCCCGGACGCTGCGGGTTTTCCAGACGCTGCGCCGGCAACACGGCGCTCCCCCGAGCCGTCGCCGATCCCGAGCGCGATCTCGGCGTACCCGCGCACGGCGGCGCGGCATTCCTCGCGCGGCGTCGTGTGCCCGATGATCGGGTAGAGATCGTAGGCGTCCTCGAGGGCGACCAGGTTGCGCGCGATCATCCCCGGAGGCGAGGCCGGGGCGAACTCCCCGGTGCCGGCCCCGATCTCGATGATGGTGCGGTAGAGCATCACCTGCCGCTCGGTGAGCTCGCGATGCGCGGGCATGTACTCGGGGTGCTCGGCGATGATCGCGATGCTCTCGTAGACGTACCTCAGCTCGTCGCTGATCTCGTCGGGCACCCCGGCGTCGATCATGGCGAACAGCCGCGCGGTCGCGCTGTCGTCTCGATCGAGGATGCGGCGCCGAGACGTGTCGAACTCCTCCATCGCCCCGGCGAGGGCCGTCATCTGTAGCTCGTCGAGACTCGAGAAGTAGTGCAGCACATTGGCGGCGCTCATCTCGGCCTCGGCTGCGACTGCGCGCACGTTCACGGTCCGCCGCGGGCGAGATCGTGCCACACGCCAGAATGCACGGATGATGTCATCCCGCCGTTCCAGGCGCTTGCGCGCAGTCGCATTCACGCCTCAAGCCTAGTTCGCCGAGCCGGCCACCGCGGGCTCCTCGTCCGCGGCCTGCACCGGGATCGTCTGGGTGAGGCCCGCGTAGTACGCGGGCTTGCGCGCCTTCAGCACGAGCCCGACCACGATGCCGCCGATGAAGAGGATCGGCGTCGGGAGCAGCAGCACCTGGTTGATCGGCCCTTCGAGGCCGGTCACGACCTCGAAGTTGGTGATGATGAGGATGTACCCGACGATGAGCCCGAGCGCGCCGAGGGCCGGCGCGATCGTGACGCGCCAGACGCTGAAGCCGCGGCGATCCCGGGCGAAGTACCAGACCACGGCGATCGCGGTGAATGCCTGCGCGAACACCAGCCCCTGCACGCCGGTCGCGTACGTCCAGAGCGCGAGCCCGAGGAACGGATCCGCCTGCACGACGATGGCGATGATTACGACCGCCGCGCAGATCGCGCTGAGCGAGAGGCTCGCCACTGCCGGCGACTGCGAGCGCGCGCTCGAGCGGCCGAGCACGCGCGGCAGCAGGCCCTCACGGCCGAGCGAGAAGAGGTAGCGGGTGCAGGCATTGTGGAAGGCGAGCACGCAGGCGAAGAAGCTCGTGACGATGAGGATCTTCATGACGAACGCCGCCCACGCCCCGGCGAGCTGGCCGGTGCCCTCGATCACCATGGTCTCGAAGGCGTCGCTGCGCGCCATCTCGATCACGCCGTCGACCCCGAACGCCACGGTGAGGATCCAGAACGTGAAGGCGTAGAACAGGCCCAGGAAGGCGATCGCGATGATGGTCGCGCGCGGGATCGTGCGCTCGGGCCGCTTGGCCTCCTCCGCGTAGATGGCCGTGCTCTCGAACCCGAGGTACGCGCCGAACCCGATGATGAACAGGGTGCCGGCGGCCGGCGCCAGGAACACGTTGTCGACCGAGAAGGAGGCGAGGCTCCAGGGTTCGGGGCCGCCGTTGGCGAGCGCCGCCACCGCGAACACGAGCAGGATCGCGACCTCGAGCGTGAGCAGCACGGCGAGCACCTTCGCGCCCACGTCGACCTTCCGGTACCCGAGGAAGGCGACGATCGCGACCGCGAGCAATGACCAGACGCCCCACGGCAGGTCGAGCCCGAAGAGCTCCAGGAACGTGAACTGCGCGAAGAAGCCGATGAAGCCGTAGAACGAGATCACGAGCGAGATGTAGGCGAACACGGTCACCGATGAGACGCCGAGGCCGAAGGGCTTGCCGATGCCCCGAGAGACGTAGGCGTAGAACGCGCCCGCGTTGCGCACGCTCTTCGACATGGCGGTGAAGCCGAGTGCGAAGAAGATCAGCACGACCGCGCAGAAGAGGATCGCGCCCGGCGCGCCGATCCCGCCCATGCGGAAGGAGGTGACGGCGCCGCTGAGGATCACGGTCAGCGGCGCCGCGGCCGAGATCACGAAGAAGACGATGTCCCAGGTGCCGAGGCGGCCGGAGGCGAGTGAGGCCGAACGGGCGGGCTCGGCGGCCTGTTCCGGTGGGGCTGAAGCGATGGTCATGGTGACTCCTTTGTCGATGGGCGGGGTGCTCGGGAGCGAACCCCGAGGCGCGAAATCGAATCGCCATCGAACACTGATCGAATGATTTTCGGTCATGTTCCCTTGATGACACTGACATCATAACGATAGAATCGAACAATGTTCAATGTTTCAGAAAATCCTGAGCAGGGTGCGGCAGCCGAAGCCCAGCGCCCCCGCGCCCGCGACCTGGGTGTCGTCTTCGACGGCGAGCCGGGCCCGCTGAACGCCATCACCGACGTGCCGGGCCTCGAAGTCGGCTTCACGACGCTCATCGCGGACGAGCCCGCGACCGCCCGCACGGGCGTAACCGCGATCCTGCCCCGCGGCCGGGAATCGGCGGGCGTCCCCTGCGCCGCCGGCATCGCCGTGCTGAACGGCAACGGCGAGCTCACCGGGCGCAGCTGGATCGAGGAGGCGGGGCAGCTCCAGACCCCGATCTGCATCACGAACTCGCACGCGGTCGGCGCCGTGCACGCCGGAGTCGATCGCTGGATGGCGGCCCACCACCCTGAGAACGCCGCGGCCTGGATGCTGCCCGTGGTCGGCGAGACGTGGGACGGCTACCTGAACTCGATCAACGCCGAGCTCGTGCAGGCCGAGCACGCGGTGGCCGCCCTCGACGCCGCGCGCGGCGGAGCCGTGGCCGAGGGCAACGTGGGCGGCGGCACCGGCATGAACTGCTACGGTTTCAAGGGCGGCACCGGCACCGCATCCCGCCGGGTGCGGATCGGCAGCGAGCAGTGGACGGTCGGCGTGCTGCTGCAGGCGAACTTCGGATCGCGGGCCGAGCTGCGGGTCGCAGGCCGGTATCTGGGCCGCGAGTCCCAGGCGCCGAACCCGATGGAGACGAGCGGCTGGTTCGAGCGCGAAGCCGGCGCGGGCGCGCAGGCGCGGGCGGGCGCCGGGAGCGTCATCGGCATCGTGGTCACCGACGCGCCCATGCTGCCCGGGCAGTGCGAGGCGCTCGCCCGCCGGGTGCCGCTGGGGCTCGCGCGCACGGGTACGACCGGGAGCCACTTCTCGGGCGACATCTTCCTCGCCCTGTCGACGGCCAACGAGGGCGCGCTCGCCTCGCGGATGGCGGCCGGCACCGTCACCGTCGAACAGCTCTCCCACGTGGCCTGGGGAAGCATCGATCCGTTCTACGCCGCGGTCGTCGAAGCCACGGAGGAGACCGTGCTCAACGCGCTCGTCGCGGCCGAGGACATGGTCGGCCGCGATGGGCACGCGAGCTTCGCTCTGCCGCACGCCGAGGTGCGGGCCGCGTTCGCGGGCTGATCAGAGAGCTTTGATGATGTCGTCGACCCGATCCTTCGCGTCGCCGAAGAGCATCTGCGTGTTCTCGCGGAAGAAGAGCGGGTTCTGCACGCCGGCGTAGCCCGTCGCCATCGACCGCTTGAACACGATCACGTCGCGCGCGTTCCACACCTCGAGCACCGGCATGCCCGCGATCGGCGAGCCCGGATCCTCAGCCGCAGCCGGGTTGACCGTGTCGTTCGCCCCGATCACCAGCACCACGTCGGTCGTCGCGAAGTCGTCGTTGATCTCGTCGAGCTCGAGCACGATGTCGTACGGCACCTT
>JAGQTL010000212.1 GCA_020439035.1 Leucobacter sp.
CGGTGCACGAGGCCCGCGTCGTGGGCGGCCTGCAGGGCGGTCGCGGTCTGCGCGACGATGCCCAGCACGCGGTCGGCCGGGAGCCGGCCCTCGCGCTCGATGATGGCCGAGAGCGGTTCGCCCGGCACGAGCTCCATGACGATGTAGGCCGAGCCCTGCTCCTCGCCGTAGTCGAAGACGTTGGCGATGCCCTCATGGTTCACGAGCGCGGCGTGCCGGGCCTCGGCGCGGAAGCGCTCGAGGAACCCGGGATCCCCCATGTACTCGTCCTTGAGGATCTTGATCGCCACCGTGCGGCCGATAATGCTGTCGCTGGCCTTCCAGACCTCGCCCATGCCGCCGATGGCGATTCGCGAGCTGAGCTCGTAGCGCCCACCGAATGTCACACCTGCAACCGGTCTCATCGCTTCAACACCGCTTCCATCACTTGCTTTCCTACTGCTGTGGGGAGATCGTACGAACTCCCACTGTTCTCATGCGCGGCACCGCCGCCGTCGGCGATCACGACGGCCACGGCCACTTTTGGGTTCTGCACCGGGGCGAAGCCGGTGAACCAGAGAGTGTAGGGCCGCTCGGTCCCGTCGGCCTCGAAGCCGTTCTCGGCCGTGCCGGTCTTGCCCGCGACGCGCACGCCGTCGATGGCCGCCAGATGCCCCGTGCCGTCGGCATCGTCGACCACGTGCTCCATCATCATCGCGAGCGTGTTCGCCGTTGCGGGCGAGATCGGCGTGCTGAAGAGCTCGGGTTCAAACTCCTCCTCGACACGGAGATCCGACGTGATGACCTGGCGCACGAGCTGCGGCTTCATCACCTTGCCGCCGTTCGCGATGCCCGCGGAGACCATCGCCATCTGCAGCGGCGTCGCCATGACGTCGAGCTGCCCGATCGAGGCGATTGCGACCTGTGCCTCGTCGGCGGGCACCGGCGATTCGCTCGGCGTGACCGTGAGCGGGATCGTGAGGTCGTGCTCGAAGCCGAACGCCTTCGCCATGTTCGGCACCGCGTCGCGAGGCAGATCCATCGCCATCTCGGCGATCGGAATATTGCACGAGTAGACGAGCGCCCGTTGCAGCGTCACCGTCTTGCCCGGCCCGCACGCTTCGAGCGACCAGTTCCTCATCTCGGCCGTCGACCCCGGCAGCCGCAGCACGGAGGGGTTGGCGAACGCCGTCTTCGGGGTGGCCGCTCCGCTCTCGATCGCGGCCGCGGCGGTGATCAGCTTGTAGGTCGAGCCGGGGTGGTAGAGGTCGCCCGCGATGGCCCGGTTCACGAGCGGCCGATCCTCGTCGGCGTCGAGCTTGCGGTAGTTCGCAATGATCTCGGCGTCGTCGTTCGACGAGAGCTGATTCGGGTCGAAGCCGGGTGTGGAGACCATCGCGAGCACGCGGCCCGTCTCGGGCTCGAGCGCCACGACCGCGCCCTCGTACCCCTCCATCGCCGCGGCTGCGGCCTCCTGCGCCTTCGCGTCGATCGTGGTCTCCACCGAGCTGCCCTGCGGCTTCACGCCGGTGATCGTGCGCATGATCCGCGTGAAGAACTGCGATCCGCTCGTGCCCGAGAGCTCCTCGTTCATCGCGGATTCGAGGCCCGTCATGCCCTGCTGCCGCGAGTAGTAGCCCGTGATCGGCGCGTAGAGCGCACCCGGATCGTACTGCCGCTCGAACCGGTACTCGTCGTTCGTCGGCGTGGAGAACGCGACGGGATCGCCGTCGACCAGGATCGATCCGCGCTCGACCTTGTAGCTGTTCTTGAGCGTGCGGTTGTTGTACTCGTTCGCACGGAGTTCGTCGGCGCTCACGAACTGGATCATCGTGACGGCGAAGAACAGCACGATGAACATCGCGAAGACGACCCGGGTGAGGGCTTTGAGCTGACGGTTCATGCGCGGATCACCAGCTTGGGCCGATTGCGCACGGAGTTCGACAGGCGCAGCAGCAGGGCGATGATGATCCAGTTCGAGACGAGCGACGAGCCGCCCGCCGCGAGGAACGGCGCCGTGAGGCCGGTGAGCGGGATCACGCGGGTCACGCCGCCCACGACGATGAACACCTGCAGTGCGAGCACGAAGCCGAGGCCGGCGGCGAGCAGCTTGCCGAAGTCGTCCTGCCCCGCGAAGCCGACGCGCAGCGCGCGGCCGACGAGCACCAGGTAGGCGGCGAGCACGACGAAGAGGCCGACCAGTCCGAGCTCCTCGCCGAGGCTCGGGATGATGAAATCGCTCTGCGAGAGCGGGGTGTCGCCGGGGAAGCCCTGCCCGAGGCCCGTGCCCGTCGTGCCACCGTTCGCCATGCCGAAGAGCCCCTGCAGCAGCTGGTAGCCCGCGCCGCGCGGATCCGCGAAGGGATCGAGCCAGGTGGCGAACCTGCGGCCGACGTAGTCGAGGGTCTGGCTCGCGATGATCCCGCCGGCGAGGAAGAGGCCCACGCCGAGCACGACCCAGCCCGCGCGACCGGTCGCGAGGTAGAGCATCGAGAGGAACAGGCCGAAGTAGAGCAGCGACGTGCCGAGGTCGCGCTGGAAGATGAGCACGCTCATGGCGATCAGCCAGAAGAAGATGAGGGGGCCGAGGTCGCGGCCGCGCGGGAAGCGGATGCCGAGGAACTTCTTGCCCACCATCGAGAGCGCATCGCGATTGCGCACGAGGTAGCCGGCGAAGAACGCCGCGAGCAGGATCTTGGCGATCTCACCCGGCTGGAACGAGAAGCCGCCGATGTGGATCCACACGCGCGCGCCGTAGATCTCCTGGCCGACGACCGGCAGCATCGGCAGCAGCAGCAGGATCACGGCGGCCAGGCCGGTGAGGTACGTGTAGCGGAACAGCGACAGGTGGTTGCGCAGCAGCACGATCACGAGCACCGCGACCGCGACGGCGATCGCCGACCCGACGAGCTGCCGCACTGAGGTCGCGTCCCAGCCGGTCAGATCTTTGGAGAGATCGATGCGGTAGATCATCGCGACGCCCATCGCGTTGAGGAACGTCGCGATCGGGACGAGCAGCGGATCGGCATCCGCGGCGCGGAAGCGGACGGCGATGTGCAGGGCGAGCACCGTGGCGATGAAGAGCAGCCCGGGTGCGAGCAGCGCGGTGCTCAGCTCGCCGCCGACGGTGAGGTCGATCAGGATGACCGCGCCGACGCCGATCGCGAGGGCGAAGAGCGTGAGCGCGAGCTCCATGTTGCGGAGCACGCGGGGCGCCCGGATCGCGGTGATGCGCTGCAACACCGTCTCGCTCGTGCGGGTGCGCTCGAAGCTGCGCTGCTCGCTCATCCGCCCACCCCCAGACGGGTCACGATGTCGCGGGCCTCGGTGATCGACCCGGCGCTGAGCGTGCGCTGCACCTGGCGCTGCTCGAGCCCGTCGAGCGACGAGAGCGGGATCTCGGTGTCCTCGGCCACCGAGCTGAGCGGGAAGCCGATGATGTTCTGCTGCACCCCGCGGTAGATGATGACGGTCTCGCCGTCCGTGCCCACGTAGTAGCGGGTCTGCGTCCACTGGTATCCGATGGCCAGGGCGCCGGCGATCGCCCCGATGAGCGCGAGCAGCGCGAGCACGCCGAGCACGCGGCGCCGGCGGTTGCGGCGCTTCGTCTCGGCGATCAACTCTTTCAGGTACTCGTCGACGCGCGGCTCGAAGTGGCTCTCGGCCACGGGCTGGGCCCGGCGCACGATGCGGCGGCGACTGAGGATCCGGGTGCGCGCCGTGCTGACCGGCTCCGTGTCCTGAACCTCCTGGGCAGCCGACCCGGCGAAGCGGGGGCCCGCGGGCTCAGACTGGTCGGGCTCGGCCAGGGTCTCGACCAGCACGACGGTGACGTTGTCGGGGGCGCCGTGCGCGAGGCTCTTGTCGATCAGGCCGTCGACCGCGCCCTGCAGCGAGGTGCGGCGGCGCAGGATCCGCTCGATGTCGTCGTCCTCGACGTAGCCGCAGAGCCCGTCCGAGCAGAGCAGCCACACGTCGCCCGGCTGTGTCTCGAGCACCGAGGTGTCGATCTCGGGCATGGACTCGACGTCGCCGAGCACCCGCATGAGCACCGAGCGCCGCGGGTGCGTCTTCGCCTCCTCCTCGGTGATGCGACCGCTGTCGACGAGGCGCTGCACGAAGGT
>JAGQTL010000213.1 GCA_020439035.1 Leucobacter sp.
CCACTCCGTGGCCTCGTTCTTCGTCTCGCGCCTCGACACCGAGATCGACGGCCGGCTGTCGACGGTCGGCACCCCGGAGGCGCTCGAGCTGAAGGGCCGCGCCGGCGTCGCGAACGCGCGACTCGCCTACGAGGTCTTCGAGCAGTCGTTCTCGAGCGAACGGGCCCGCATGCTCCTCGACCTCGGCGCGAATGCCCAGCGCCCGCTCTGGGCATCGACCGGCGTGAAGGATCCTGCGCTCCCCGACACGCTCTACGTCACCGAACTCGTCGCCCCGCACACGGTCAATACGATGCCGGAGGCCACGCTGAACGCGGTCGCGGATCACGGTGAGATCCGGGCAGATGCGATCACCGGCACCTATGGCGATGCCAATCAAGCGCTCAACGCCATCGACGAGCAGGGCATCGACTACACGGAGGTCACGGCGAAGCTCGAGCACGAGGGGCTCGCGAAGTTCGACGCCTCGTGGGCGGATCTCCGTCAGACCATCGCGGCGGCGCTCGAGGGTGCACGATAGCCGTGACGATCCCTCAGGTGCAGGTCGAGCTCGGACCGGGGGTCTCCCCCGGGCGGGCTGAGCTGCGTGCGCTCGTGGATGCGGGTTTCGCGAGCCGCCTCTTCGCGCGCGATGTGACGCTGTGGGGGGATTCCGCCGGCCCCTCACCCGAACAGCGACTGGGCTGGGTGGATGCGTTCGATCGCGGCGCCGACCTCGTCGCGGAAGTCGAGGAGTTGCGCACGGAGCTCGTCGCGTCGGGGATCGACCGGGTCGTGCTGTGCGGGATGGGCGGATCGAGCCTCGCGGCCGAGGTGATCTGCCAGCGGGATTGGGCGCCCTTGCACGTGCTGGGCTCGAGCCACCCGGCCGAGGTGCGGCGCGCGCTTTCCGAGCTCCCGCGCACGGTCGCCGTGGTCAGCTCGAAGTCCGGCTCCACCGCCGAGACGATGAGCCAGCTCCTGACCTTCGAGGTGGCGTTCGGCGAGGCGGGCATCGACGCGCGCTCCCGCATCGTCGTCGTCACGGACCCCGAGACCGTGCTGCACGAGCTCGCCCGCGAGCGGGGTTACCGCGTCTTCCTCGGCGACCCGACGGTCGGCGGCCGGTATTCGGCCCTGACCGCATTCGGTCTCGTACCGGCCGTGCTCGCGGGAGCCGATGCGTCGTCAGTCCGCGCCGAGGCCGCGACCATGGGCGCACCCCTGAGCGTCGACTCCGTCGAGAACCCGGCGCTGCGACTCGCAGCCGCCTTCGCCGCCGCACTTCCGGGTCGCTACCTCTGCGGGCTGCACGAGAGCCAGGTGCGCGGCACGCCGCTGGCGGCGTGGATCGAACAGCTCATCGCCGAGAGCACGGGCAAGGACGGCACCGGCATCCTTCCGATCGCCCTGCCTCCGTGGGCCCCGGAGATCGCGAGCTCGCTCCCCGCCAACGAACTTCTGGTCGAGCTGCGACCGTCCCCCGGCATCGGAGAGGTGCCGGCCGACGCGCTCGCCGTCTCGGGCCCCCTGGGCGGGCAGTTCCTCGTCTGGGAGGTCGCGACCGCCGCGCTGAGCTGGCTGCTCGGCGTCAACCCGTTCGATCAACCGGACGTCGAGGCGTCGAAGACGGCCGCGCGCGCCGCGTTCGAGCAGAGCGAGACGCCGTGCGACGGCGGCACCGGGCTGCTCGACGCCGGCGGGGTCTCCGCGCTGAGCTCGGCGCTCCCCGCGGGCGGGTACCTCGCGATCCAGGCCTTCGTCGATAGCGCCACCACGGCGCCGCTGGGCGAACTGCGTGCGGCCCTCGTGGGTGCGCTCGGTGTTCCCGTCGCGCTCGGCTTCGGGCCCCGCTATCTGCATTCCACCGGGCAGTTCCACAAGGGTGGGCCGGCAACCGGCGTGTTCCTGCAGGTGAACGACTCGCCCGAGACGCTCGAAGCGGCCGACCTCCCCATTCTCGGCACCGACGCCGGCTACGCGGCGCTCATCGCCGCGCAGGCGCGGGGCGACCGGGAGGTGCTGGAGGCACGGGGTCGAACCGTCTTCACCCTGCGCGTC
>JAGQTL010000214.1 GCA_020439035.1 Leucobacter sp.
CCTGCGCCTCCCAGGTGAGCGACCACCGCTCGTAATAGGCGCGGTACGCGTCGAGGCTGCGCACGATCGGGCCGTTCTTCCCCTCGGGCCGCAGGTCGAAGTCGAGATCGACCGTGAATCGAGGATCGCTGACCAGCCGTCTCAGTTCGGAGATCAGCCGCTCAGCCTCGGCGCGCGCGGTCGACGCGTCTTCCGGGGTGGCACCCTGGGGCGCGCGATAGACCGCGAGCAGGTCGAGGTCGCTCGCGAACCCGAGTTCTCGACCGCCATAGCGGCCCATGCCGATGAGCGCGAGCTCGACACCGCCGTCCGAGCGGTCGGCCTTCCCGTCTGCATTGCCCGGGTTGCTCCTCGCGCGGATCGCGAGCAGCAATCCATCGAGCAGCGCCGTGTGCGCGGCATCCAGACCCTCGGCGACGGCCGCGTCGTCGTTCACGCCGACCAGGCGACCGAGCGCCAGCCGCAGCACCTCGCGCCGATGCACGGTGCGCAAGGCGGATGCGGCGTCCTCGGCCTGTTCGCGGCGGGATGCGAGCGAGCGCATCTCCTCCAGGAGGGCCGAAAGCGGCTGCGGGCGCAGCAACTCGTCGCGCTCGAGCCAGGCGACGGCCTCGGGCATCGCTTCGAGGAGCTCGGCGGCGAAGCGGGAGGTCGAGAGCACATGCGTCAGCCGCTCGGCGGCCTCGTTCCCGTCTCGCAGCAGTCGCAGGTACCACGGCGTGTCCCGGTTGGCCTCGCTCACCCGCCGGAAGGCGAGGAGCCCGTAGTCCGGATCGGTTCCCTCCGCCAGCCACTGCAGGATCACGGGCAGCAGATTCCGCTGGATCCGCGCATTGCGCGAGGTGCCTTTGGTCAGCGCGATCAGATGCCGCATCGCGCCTTCGGGGTCCCGGAAGCCGATGCCCTGCAACCGCGCGCGCGCCGCATCCGTGCCGAGCACGAGCTCCTCGTCCGGCAGCGCCGCGACCGCGCTCAGCAGCGGCGCGTAGAAGATCTTCAGGTGGAGCTCGCGCACCTCGCGTTTGACGTCGTACCAGCGCAGCAGCAGTTCGTCACCCGTCGCGGCGAGACCGGAGGCCCGCGCCAGCACACGCAACCGCTCCGCATCCTCCGGCATCCTGGCCGTGCGCCGCAGCTTGCGCAGCTGCAGCCGGTGCTCAACCGTCCGCAGCCACCGGTAGTCCGCCGCCAGCCGCTCGCCATCGCCGCGCGCCACATAGCCGCCGGCCACCAGCGCGTCCAGGCTCTCCAGCGTGCCGCGCAGATGCAGCGTCTCGTCGTACTGGCCGTGCACGAGCTGCAGCAGTTGCACGCTGAACTCGATATCGCGCAGCCCGCCCGGGCCGAGCTTCAGCTCGGCCTCGCGCTGGTCCTCTGCGATGTGCTCGGTCACCCGCTCGCGCATCCGCTGCACCGAGCCGACGAAATCCTCGCGCCCGCTCGAGGCCCAGACCATCGGGCGGGTGGCGTCCACGAACGCGTCGCCGAGTTCGAAATCACCCGCGATCGGCCGCGCTTTCAGCAACGCCTGGAACTCCCAGGTCTTCGCCCACCGCTCGTAATAGCTCAGCATCGATCCGAGCGTGCGCACGAGCGCTCCCTGGCGGCCCTCCGGCCGCAGATTCGGGTCGACCTGCCAGAGCGCGGGTTCGAGGGCCGGATCGTGCACGGCCCGCATCGTCTCCGCCGCCAGGCGGGTCGCGATGCGCAGGGCCGCGTCGACATCGGGGGGCTCTGCCCCTCCGTCCGGGGATGCGGGCTCCCCCACGAAGATCACATCCACGTCGCTCACCACGTTGAGCTCACGGGCGCCGCACTTGCCCATGGCGATGATCGAGATCCTCGTCGCCTCCACCCGCTCGGCGGAAATCGGCGGGCCGCTCTCCCCCGCGATCACCGCGGATCGCGCCAGTGCCAGCCCGGCCTCGAGGGCGGCCCCGGCCAGCTCGCTGAGCGAGGCGGCGGTCTCCTCAAAGCTCGTCGCGCTCGCCGCGCGCAGGTCGTGCAGCATCAGTTCGGCGAGAAGCTCGCGGTAGCGCACGCGCAGCGCGTTCCAGCCGTGCTCGCCGGAGAGCGCGGCGCGTGCGGCGCCGGCCCGGCGGGGCTCCGTCTCGTGCGCGCCGACCGCCGCGAGCAGCTCCGCACGGGCCTCGGCCGAGCCGGGTACGCGCCCCCGGCGCTCCAGGATCCCGCGCAGGCCCTCGGGCCGTCTGACGAAGAAGTCGCCCAGCGCGGGCGAGGCGCCGACCAGCAGCGCAAGATCCTGCCAGGCCTCCATACTGAGTCCGCGCACGGTCTCCGGATGCTCGGAAACCAGGAGCGCGATGCGCCCCAGTGCGGCGTCGGGATCGGCGGCGCGCGCGAACGCGTCGAGCAGTTCGGGCTTCGGTACGTCGAGGGCGGCCGCGAGCGATATCAGCGCATCACGCGCGCCGGTGAGGTCCTGGAAGCCCGCGCGCGCGAGCGCGCCGAGAGGCAAGGACTGCGAGTCGTGTCGGGGGCTCATAGGGGCTTCGGCTGCTGCGAGGGCGCGCGACGGCGGATCCAGTCAGATCGTGCCCAGCATCGAGTTCAGCTCGTACGGTGTCACCTGCTGCCGGTACTTCGCCACCTCCTGGCTCTTCTCGCGGATGAGGTACGAGAAGACCTGCTCTCCCAGCGTCTCGGCCACGAGCTCGCTGCGCTGCATGAGCGCCAGCGCGTGGTCGAGGCTCGTCGGAAGCGGATCGAACCCCATCGCGCGGCGTTCGCCGTCGCTCAGATCCCACATCGAGTGCTCGGCCTCGGGCGGCAACTCGTATTCCTCGTCGATGCCCTTCAACCCCGCGGCGAGCATCACCGAGAACGCGAGGTAGGGGTTCGCCGCGCTGTCCATCGCGCGATACTCCACCCGGGCGCTTCCGCCCTTGCCCGGCTTGTAGAGCGGCACGCGCACGAGCGCGCTGCGGTTGAGGTGACCCCAGCTGACGTAGGAAGGCGCCTCATCACCGCCCCAGAGGCGCTTGTACGAGTTGATGTACTGGTTGGTTACGGCCGTGAATTCGGGCGCGTGGCGCAGGAGGCCGGCGACGAACCGCCGACCGGTCTGCGACAGCTGGTACTTGGCGCCCGGATCGTAGAAGGCGTTCGTGTCGCCCTCGAACAGCGAGAGGTGCGTGTGCATGCCGCTGCCCGGCTGCCCGGCGAGTGGCTTCGGCATGAACGTCGCGTAGACGCCCTGACTGATCGCCACCTCTTTGACCACCGTGCGGAACGTCATGATGTTGTCGGCCGTCGTGAGCGCGTCGGCGTAGCGCAGGTCGATCTCGTTCTGGCCCGGCCCGCCCTCGTGGTGGCTGAACTCCACCGAGATGCCGAGATCCTCGAGCATGTTCACGCTCTCGCGGCGGAAGTCGTGCGCGGTGCCGCCCGGCACGTTGTCGAAGTATCCCGCGCGATCGACGGGAATCGGCCCTTCCGGCCCGCTCTCCGCCGACTTGAGCAGATAGAACTCGATCTCGGGGTGCGTGTAGAACGTGAAGCCGCGCTCCGCGGCTCGCGCCAGCGCGCGCTTCAGCACGTTGCGGGGATCGGCCGCCGCGGGCTCCCCGTTCGGCGTGCGCAGATCGCAGAACATGCGCGCACTCGGCTCGATGGTGCTGCGCCACGGCAGCAGCTGGAACGTGGCCGGATCCGGCATCGCGAGCAGGTCGCTCTCGTAAGCCCGGGTCATGCCCTCGATCGCGCTGCCGTCGAAGCCGAGGCCCTCGGAAAAGGCCCCCTCGACCTCCGCCGGGGCGAGCGCGACCGACTTCAGGGTGCCGGCGACGTCGGTGAACCAGAGACGCACGAATTTCACGCCGCGCTCTTCGATCGTTCGGAGCACGAAATCGCGCTGCTTGCTCATCGGCATCCCCTTCGTTCGTCGCTCTCAGACTATCGCCTCGGCGGCTGCGCGAAGCTCGCGTTCACGCGTCTTCCGCTTCGTCCTCCTCGGCCCAGCGACGGGCGCGCTCGGCCACGATCTCCGGGCCGTGCTCGGCCTGTTCACGGGTCTCGAACGGGCCGATCCGGTCGATCGAGAGCGATTGCGGGCCGACTTCGACCTCGTGCGTGCGGGTGTTGAACCAGAACTCCGGGGCGCTCTCGATGCCCCAATCCTTCTTGCTCATACGGCTTCCTCCATTGCGCTCGCACGGCTCGCACCGTGGGATCCTCAATAGAATCAAGCGTATGCCCTTCGACGACTCAGGCCTGCTCATTCCCGGCACCGTCTCAGACACGCGCGAGGTGCCAGCGACGATCCCGCGACCGCCCTACGTGGGGCTGCAGGCGCCGCCGCCCTACTCGGGCGACAACACCTACAGTGAGGACGAGATCGCGAAGATCCGCGCGGCGGGCCGCATCGCCTCCCGGGCGATCGACGCCGCGGGTGCCGCGATCCGGCCGGGCGTCACCACGGACGAGCTCGATCGCATCGCGCACGACTACGTCGTCGCGCACGGCGCCTACCCCTCCACTCTCGGCTACCGCGGGTTCCCGAAGTCGTGCTGCACCTCGGTCAACGAGGTGATCTGCCACGGCATCCCGGACACCACGGCGCTTCGCGAGGGCGATCTCGTGAACATCGACGTGACCGCGTTCCTCGACGGCTACCACGGCGACCTCAACCGCACCTTCCGCGTGGGCGAGGTCTCCGAGGAGGCCTCGCTGCTGATCGATCGAACCGAAGAGGCGCTCCGGCGGGGCATCAAGGCGGTCGCGCCGGGCCGGCAGGTGAACGTGATCGGTCGCGCGATCGAGACGTACGCGAAACGCTTCGGCTACGGCGTCGTGCGCGATTTCACCGGCCACGGCGTCGGCGCCTCGTTCCACACGGGGCTCATCATCCCGCATTACGACTCCGCGCCGCGCTTCGACGACGTGATTCGGCCGGTATGGTGTTCACGATCGAGCCGATGCTGACGCTCGGCACGCACGAGTGGGAGATGTGGGACGACGGCTGGACCGTCGTGACGCGGGACCGCAGTCTCACCGCGCAATTCGAGCACACGATCGTCGTGCGCGAGCGCGGTGCCGAGATCCTCACGCTCTCGGACTGAGAGGAGCCCCCGCCCGCGTGATCGAACCGGCCGCGTGCTGCGGGTAG
Organism: Leucobacter sp.; assembly: GCA_020439035.1. GTDB lineage: Bacteria > Actinomycetota > Actinomycetes > Actinomycetales > Microbacteriaceae > Leucobacter. The sequence goes on from JAGQTL010000214.1 coordinate 5,129, forward strand.
GGTTATCGGCATGAAGGCATCGCCCGCACAGCAGCAGCGGCTGCTCGACCTGCAAGACCTCGATACGGCGATCGCCCGGTTGCGGCGGCGGCGGGATCAGTTGCCGGAGCGCGCCGAACTAGCCGGCCTGCAGGGCGAACTCACGGCGGCCAAAGAGGCGTTCATGGCGGTGCAGCGCGAGCTCGATACGCAGAACGCCGAGATCGCGCGCTTCGAGAGCGATGTCGAGACCGTGCGGGCGCGCAGGGAGCGCGACACGCAGCTGCTCAGCGCCAGCACCTCGCCGAAGGAGGCGCAGGCGCTGCAGGACGAGCTCGACACGCTCGCTCGGCGCCAGAGCGAGCTCGAGGATCGCGAGCTCGAGCTGATGGCCGCGAATGAGGACACGCAGGCCGCTTTCGACGCGGCCACCCAGGTGCTCGCGGCGGTCGACGGGAAGCGGAGCGCGCTCACCACCGCGATCGACGATGCGGAGCGCGCGATCGACGCCGAACTCGCGAGCACCGCCGAGGATCGCGCCGGGCTCGCCGCGGAGGTGCAGCGAGACCTGCTCGACCTCTACGAGAGCACCCGGGCGCGCGGCGGCGTCGGCGCGGCACGGCTCCGCGGCAACGTGTCCGAGGGCAGCAACATGGCCCTCGCGCCGGCCGAGCTCACCGATATCCGCGCCGCCGCCCCCGATGAGGTCGTGTTCTGCCCGCAGAGCGGCGCGATCCTCGTTCGGCTCGCCGAAGGCGAGACCGAGTAGCATAAGGCCTGGAACGGGTCGACCGGACGGTCGCGTCACCGGCCGCATCGTCGGCCGGCGCCGAGGAACGTCCGGGCTGCAGAGAGGGGATCGGTGGGTAACGCCCACCCGGGGCAACCCGCGAGAAAGTGCAACAGAGAGCAGACCGCCGGATCCGGTTCGCCGGATCCGGTAAGGGTGAAAGGGTGGTGTAAGAGACCACCGGCGCTCGTGGTGACACGGGCGGCCAGGTAAACCTCGGTCGCAGCAAGGCCAGACAGCAGGCGTTGACGCTCCTCGCCGAGCCTGCGGGTAGGCCGCTAGAGCTCGCCGGCAACGGCGGGCCGAGAGAGATGACCGTCACCGCCTCGTGCGCGAGGCGGTACAGAACCCGGCGTACAGGTCGGCCCGTTCCCCCGCCTCAGACCGCGAACGTCCACGGGTCGGTGCGCACTGCGCTGACGCGGAACTCGACGCCGGGCAGCTCCGCAGCCAGGCGCTCCGCGGCACCCGCGAGCCACAGGGATTCCGCGGCCCAGTGCGAGATGTCGACGAGAGCCGGGCCGCCTGTGACGAGCGACTGCTCGAGCGATTCCTGCGCGGGGTGATGCCGCAGGTCGCTGGTGACGTACACGTCGGCCGATCGCACCAGCGGATGGTCGAGCAGGCTGTCGCCCGCTCCCCCACAGAGCGCGACGCGCGCGACCGCCCGCTCGGGATCGCCCGCGACCCGCACCCCCGAAACGGTGCCGGGCAGCACGGCTGCGATGCGCTCGCCGAAGGATCGCAGATCCGTCGGTTCCGCGAGGTCGCCCGCGCGACCGATACCCGAGGCGGGATCCGCCCCCGGATCGAGCGGCACGGCGTCCACGAGCCCGAGGCGTTCGGCGAGGATGTCGCTGACCCCGCCCTCCGGGGCATCGGCGTTCGTGTGGGCGGCGAGCAGCGCGCACTCGCCACGGATCAGCGAGGCGAGCAGCGCGCCCTTCGCCGTGTCCTCCGCCACCGTGTGCACGCCGCGCAGCAGCAGCGGGTGGTGGGTCAGCAGCGCATCCGCGCGCAATCCGAGCGCCTCGTCGACGGTGGCCCGCACCGCGTCGACGGCCAGCAGCACCCGACGGAGCGGCGCGTCGTCGCGGCCGGTCACGAGCCCGACGCGATCCCACTCCTCGGCCGTCTGCGCGGGCCAGAACGCCTCGGCCACCCGGCGCAGATCCGCGAGCGTGTATTCGACCATGGCACGAGGCTATCCGATCCTCGGGCACAGCCCCGCATGGGATAATGAAGAAAACCGTAGATGCCGAAGGGATCCATCGTTCACATGAACCAGCGCGCTGACGCTCAACTCGAAGCCTGGAAGACCAAGCAGGAGCTCGCCGAGCGCATGATCCCGCTGATCGGGCAGCTCTACCGCGACCATGATGTGGTCATGTCGGTGCACGGCCGCAGCCTCATCGGCCGTTCGCCGATCGACATCATCCGCGCCCACAGCTACGCGCGGAAGATCGACGACGCCGAGCTCTCACTCGCGGAGACCTCGGCCGTGGTGGAGGCGCTCGCCGCGATCCAGCCCGGCCCGGTCTCGATCGACCTCGCCGTTCTCGCGAACGGTTTCCGCGACTCGGGCAAGAGCGACCTCGACGCCTATCTGCGCGAGACCCTCGCGGGCGCCCTCGACGCGCAGCCCGGCACCGGCACGGACGTGGTGCTCTACGGCTTCGGCCGCATCGGCCGGCTGCTCGCCCGCATCATCATCGACCACTCGGGCAGCGGCAACAGCCTCAACCTGCGGGCGATCGTCGTGCGCAAGGGCGCGGAGAACGATCTGCAGAAGCGCGCCAACCTGCTGCGCCGCGATTCCGTGCACGGGCCCTTCAACGGCACGATCAAGGTGCTGGAGGATGAGAACGCGATCCTCGCGAACGGGGTGCGCATCCAGGTCATCTACTCGGACGACCCGGCCAGCGTCGACTACGCCCAGTACGGCATCGAGAACGCGATCCTCGTCGACAACACGGGCCGCTGGCGCGACGCCGAGGGCCTCGGCCAGCACCTGCGCAATCCCGGCATCGCGCGCGTGCTGCTGACCGCCCCGGGCAAGGGCGACATGCTCAACATCGTCTACGGCGTGAACAACGACATGATCACCGCCGCCGACACCATCGTGTCGGCCGCCTCGTGCACCACGAACGCCATCACCCCCGTGCTGAAGGTGCTGAACGACACGTTCGGCGTGAAGCGCGGTCACGTCGAAACGGTGCACGCGTACACGAACGATCAGAACCTGATCGACAACTTCCACA
>JAGQTL010000215.1 GCA_020439035.1 Leucobacter sp.
GTCGCGAGCGCGGCGGCGGCCTCGGCTCCGGCGCCCGTCTCGCTCGCGGGGGTGACGCCGATGAGTTGCGCCGCGATCGCCGGGAGGGCCGGATCCGCGTCGACGTCGGCGAGCACGATGCAACTCGGGCAGGGATCGTCGGCGGCCGAGAGGAGCGGGCCGATGCCGATGCTGCGGTCGGCGAAGCGGATGAGCAGCCGCGGGGCTCCCCAGGATGCCGGTCGCACCGGTCTCTCGAGCGGCGCGACGAAGCGTTCGATCGAGATCGTCAGGCACGGATCCGTTCGGGTGATCGCGAACCCGGCGCGGATGCAGGCCCTGCCGAAGACTTCGGCGACCGCATGGGCGCCCGCGGGCGCCTCGATGCCGACCGCGAACGCCGCGCTGTCGCCGCGCTCCGGCACGTCAGGCACTGCGCGCACGGCGGACCCGGCGGACGCGGCTGCTCCGGCGGGCAGGCGATGGAGGATTGGCTCGAGCAGTTCGACGGTCTCGTTCCAGCAGCGCCGCGTCGCCCCGATGCGCTCGAGCGTCGCCCCGACTCGATCGCTGCGCACGCCGCCCTGCAGCGCGCCGATCAGCCGTTGGGTTACGACGGACGGGCGGGAGATCCGCAGCCTCGCCTCGTCGAACCCGAAGCGCAGTGTGCTCTCGTCTTCCCAGCAGAGCGGAAGCTCCGGGTCGATGCGCGTGATCGTCGGTGGCATGGATCCAGCATGCCCCCGTGGTTTCGGGGAAAGCCGGTTGTCAACAGCCGGCGCGGAATCGAAGCGAAATCGCCCACTTCGCGCGGGATGTGAGCGCCGAACAGCGGGCCCGCTGCGCGGCATCTGCGCGCGGCGGGGCGACGTCAGACGGGCGAGGGGCCGTTATCCGGCTCGTCCTCGGACCCATCGGCGAGCTCCTCGCCGATCGGCGGCACGTCGCCGCTGAGCAGACGGGCGAGCTCGCGATCGAAGTCGTCGGGCTCCGCCGGCCCCGGCTGCGCGCCCGCGAGCCCGATGCGCTCGAGCAGCCGTGCGGGATGATCGAGTTCGTCGGCCGTTGGCAGCAGATCGGGGTGAGCCCACAGGCCATCGCGCTGCGCGATGCCTCCGCGCTCGGCGACGAGTCGCCAGACCGCCGCCGCCTCGCGCAGCCGCCGTGGGCGAAGCTCGAGGCCGGCCAGCGTGCTGAACGCGTGCTCGGCCGGGCCGCCCGTCGCGCGCCGACGCCGCACCATCTCGGCGATGGCGTCCGCACCGGGCAGGCGCGTCACCGCATCGGCGGTCACGACGTCGACCCAGCCCTCGATCAAGGCGAGCATCGTCTCGAGCCGGCTGTGGGCGGCCTCCTGCTCCGGGGTCTTCGGAGGGATCAGCGCGCCGCTGGTCACGAGACCCTGGATCTCGCTCGTGTCGGACGGATCGAGACCCCGCATCACCTCTTCGATGTGCGTCGTGTCGATGCGCATCCCCTTCGCGTAGTCCGCGACTGCCGAACTCAGGTGCAGGCGGAGCCACTTCGCGTGGCGGAACAATCGCGCGTGCGCGAGCTCCCGCACGGCGAGGTACAGCGTCACGGCCTCGCGATCCTGCTCCAGGCCTTCGGCGAACGCGGCGACCCCGCTCGGGATCAGGGCGCCGCCCTCACGGCCGGGCCCCGAGAAGAGCGGGAACCCGATGTCGCCCCCGGCCGCGACCTCGCGCGAGAGCCGGCCGATCACCTGACCGAGCTGCGTGGCGAAGAGCGCGCCGCCGACGCTGCGCAGCACCGATTCGAATCCGCCGAGCGCGCTCGCGAACTCCTGGGGCAGCTGCCCTTCGAGCGCGTCGGTGAGGGCACGGGCGATGGAGTCGGCCACGGGCTCCGCGAGGCCGATCCAAGTGTCGACGGTCTGCTGTACCCACTCGATCCGCGTGAGGGCACGCGGTGCATCGGGCGTCTGCCCGACCTCCGTCGCCTCGTCGAGCCACAGCGCGGCGACGGGGAACGCGCGCAGCACGGATGCGGGATCCTCGGTGTCGCCGCCCTCGCTCGCGACTTCGATCGCAGTGCGGCGGGTGATGCTCCAGTCGATGCCATCGTCCGGGCGCTGCATCGCCTGCTGCAGTGTGGCGAAGAGCCCCTGCAGCGCGGCCTGGTCGCCCGGCAGCCCCGCGGCCTTCGCGAAGGCGGCGGGGTCGAGCCCGGCTCCCGTGCCGCCCGACAGGAATTGCTGCAGCATTCGCTGCAGCTCGTTCATCGCGTCATCGCCGCCGGCCGCCGATGGGTCGTCGTGCTCGTTCTCGCTCATGCTCCCACGCTACGGCAAACGTCCCGGAATCGGCTGCTAGATTAGGCCCCCGCGAGGGCCCGGGTTGCGCTCGCTGCGAACAGGATGGCGGGTATGGCGGAGTACGACGGCACGGGGCGGCGTCCGATCGGTCGCGGCTGGATCGTGCTCGGCATCGTGGCGGTGCTGCTGCTGCTCGCCGCAGTGATCCCCTCCCCGTTCGCCATCGAGCGGCCCGGTCCGGTCGTCGACGCGTTCGGGGAGTATCCGGGCCTCGATGGCGAGGCCGCGCAGGTGATCCGCATCGACGGTGTCGAGACCTACCCCGCCGACGGGGCGCTGAACGTGCTGAGCGTCACGGTGCAGGGCACGCCGGAGGATCCCGTGAGCTGGCTCGCGCTCTCCGGGACGCTCTTCGACCCCACGCGCACCGCGGTGCCGCTCGGCGAGCTGTTCCCCGATGGCATGACGGCGGAGGAACGCGCCGCGCAAGGGGCCGAGATGATGCGCGTCTCGCAGATCTCCGCGACCGCCGCGGCGCTCGGGGAGGCCGGCTATCCGGTGACGGAGCGGTTGCGGGTGGTGAGCGTGCAGGGCGGCGGGCCGGCCGACGGCGAGCTGCGTGCGGGGGATACGATCGTGCAGGCCAACGGGGCCGACGTGCACGATTTCGCGGGATTGCAGGCCGCCATCCGGGATGCGGCGCCGGGCGCGGCGATCGTGCTCGGGATCGAGCGTCGCGGCCGGGAGCTCGAGGCCCGGATCGTTCCGAAAACGCTGGATGACGGCACCCGGCGGCTCGGCGTCGGCGTCGGGCCGGACTTCTCGTTCCCGTTCGATGTGGACTTCGAGCTCGAGAGCATCGGCGGCCCGAGCGCGGGGCTGACGTTCGCCCTCGCGATCTACGATCTGCTCACGCCCGAGGAGATCACGGGCGGCGCCAGGGTGAGCGCCACGGGCACGATCACCGCCGACGGCGCGGTCGGCGCGATCGGCGGGCTCGCGCAGAAGCTCTGGGGCGCCTCGTTCGCGGGCGGCGGCGTCGTGCTCATGCCGATGGAGAACTGCGCCGACGTGCCGGATCGCGTGCCGGACGATGTTCGGCTCGTGCCGGTCGCGACGCTCGATGAGGCGATCGAGGCGCTCGACGCGCTCGCGCACGACGGCGCGGTTCCGGGGCTCGAGCGATGCTCCGCCGTGGGCGCGCGGGCGGGGGAGTGAGGTCGCGTGAGACCGAGCGCGCGTCGTAACTCCGCATCGCGCGCTTCCCGCGGCTCGAGGGAGTTTGTCAGTACCGCCCGCTAGGGTTGATGCGAACCGATCCCGCCGCCCGAGTTGGAGACCCTCGACGTGACCGCCCAGAGCAACGCCGCCCCGCCGGCCACCCGCCGCATTTCGCCGATCGCCGTCACGGTGGTGATCGTCGCGGTGCTGATCCTCGGGTTCCTGGGCGTCGCCGCGGTCATCACCGAGGTCCTCTGGTACCGGCAACTCGGCTACCTTCCGGTGTTCACCACGCAGTGGATCGCGGCCGGCGTCATGTTCCTCATCGGCTTCGTCGCGATGTTTGTGCCGACGTTCCTCGCGATCGATATCGCCTACCGCACGCGCCCCGTGTACGCGAGACTCACGAGCCAGCTCGATCGCTACCAGGACCTGGTGGAGCCGCTGCGCCGCGTGGTGAAGTGGGTGCTGCCCGCGCTCGTCGCGCTCTTCGCGGGCTTCGGCGCCTCGGCGCAGTGGCAGCGCACGCTGCTGTGGATCAACTCCTCGCCCACGGGCGAGAAGGATCCGCAGTTCGGGCTCGATGTCTCGTTCTTCCTCTTCGATCTGCCGTTCTGGCAGGGGGTCGCGGCCTTCGCCTCGGCCGTCGTGCTCCTGTGCCTCATCCTCGGCGTGGCCACGAGCTACCTCTACGGCGGCATCACGTTCTCGGGCCGGGATGTGCGGGTCTCGAAATCGACGCGGATCCAGGGCGCGATCCTTGCGGCGCTCTACCTGCTGATCCAGGGCGCGAGCCTGTGGCTTGACCAGTTCGCGGTGCTCACCGACACGAGCGGCAGGTTCACCGGCGGAACGTTCTCCGGCGTGCACGCCGTGATCCCCGGCAAGCAGATCCTCGCCGGGATCGCCGTCCTCGTCGCCGTGCTCTTCCTCGTCACGGCGTTCACCGGCAAGTGGCGGCTCCCCGTCACCGGCACGGCGCTCCTCCTCGTCTCGGCGCTCGTCCTGGGGGTCGGGTACCCGTGGGCGATTCAGAACTTCCAGGTGAAGCCCGACGAGAAGACGCTCGAGGCCGAGTACTACGCGCGTAACATCGCCGCGACCCGTGCGGCGTACGGCGTCGACGGGGTCGAGGTCGAGCGGTACGACGCCACGACGGATGCCGAGCCGGGCCAGTTGCGCAGCGACGCGGTGACGACCGCGAATATCCGCATCATCGACCCGGCGGTGGTCTCGCCCACCTTCTCGCAGTTGCAGCAGATCAAGCAGTACTACAAGTTCCCGTCGTCGCTGAGCGTCGACCGCTACAACATCGACGGCAAGATCGAAGACACGGTGTCGGGTATTCGCGACATCGATATCTCGGGCCAGAGCGGCTGGTACAACCAGACGCTCGTCTACACGCACGGCTACGGCCTGGTCGCGGCCTACGGCAATCAGCGCACGAGTGGCGGCGAACCCGTCTTCATCGAGGGCGGCATTCCGACGAGCGGCAAACTCGGTGAGTTCGAGCCCCGCGTGTACTTCGGCGTGAACTCGCCCACCTACTCCATCGTCGGCGGTGAGCGCGACACCTCGATCGAGCTGGACTACCCCGCGGATGCGGATAGCGCTCAAGTCGCCGAGGCCGAATCCGAAGGGGTGGACATCGATGCCGCCGACGACGGCGCGCCGCAGAACATGACGACGTTCTCGGGCGACGGCGGGCCGGTGCTCGACAACCTCTTCCTGAAACTCATCTACGCGCTGAAGTTCCAGGACATGGAGGTCGTGCTCTCCGGAGCCGTGGTCGAGGGCTCGCAGATCCTCTACGATCGCAATCCGATCGAGCGGGTGCAGAAGGTCGCACCGTACCTCACCGTCGACTCGGCGCCCTATGCCTCCGTGGTCGATGGGCGCATCGTCTGGATCGTCGACGGCTACACGACCTCGGACGACTACCCGTACAGCGAGACGCGCGATATGAGCAGCATGATCGCCGACGCCGACAACCCGCGCGGTGGCGGCTTGCGGAACCCGATCAACTACATCCGCAACTCGGTGAAGGCGACCGTCGATGCGTACGACGGTTCGGTCACGCTCTACGCGTGGGATACCGAGGATCCGCTGCTGAAGGCCTGGGGGAACGTCTTCCCCGGCACGCTGCACAGCGTGTCGGAAATGAGCGGCGATCTCCTCAGCCACGTCCGGTACCCGAGCGACCTCTTCAAGGTGCAGCGCGAGATCCTCGCCACCTATCACGTCACTGATCCGGGCGCCTTCTTCTCCGACGAAGACGCCTGGCGCACGCCCGACAACCCGGTGTCCAACGCGACGCAGACCGCCTCGTCGGGGAGCTTCGCGACGAGCACGGGTGGAACCGCGGCGGATGGCACGGCGGTGACGCGGAGCGACTCGCTCAAGCAGCCGCCCTACTACCTGACGCTTGCCGCAGGAACCGATGCGAAGCCCGACTTCTCGATCTATTCGACGTACGTTCCGAAGGCCGAGGGCGCGAATGTGCGAGACATCCTCACCGGGTATCTCGCGGCGAACGCGAACGCCGGATCCACCGACGGGAAGGTCTCGGACGACTACGGCAAGCTCACCCTGCTCACGCTGCCGAAGAGCACGAGCATCCCCGGCCCCGGCCAGATGCAGAACAACTTCACCACCAACAGCGAGGTGTCGCGTCTGCTCAACCTGCTGCGCCAGGGCGAGAGCACGGTGATCAGCGGAAACCTGCTCACACTGCCGGTCGGCGGCGGCCTGCTCTACGTGCAGCCGGTCTACGTCATGGCGAAGACGGGGACGAGCTTCCCGATCCTGCAGAAGGTGCTCGTCTCGTTCGGCAAGGAGATCGCCTTCGAGGACACCCTCGATGCCGCGCTCGATCAGCTCTTCGGCGGCGACTCCGGCTCGTCCGGGGTCGACGACGGAGAAAGCGGCACGGAGCAGCCAAATGGGTCGGAGGTCGATGGCGAGCAGGCCGGTGGCTCGGGAGGAACCGGCGACCTCAGCGACCGCGACCAGGCGCTGCAAGACATGAAGCAGGCACTCAGCGACCGTGACGCCGCAATGAAGGCCGGCGATTGGACCGCGTACGGCGAAGCGGACGCCCGCCTGCGCAAAGCCCTGGATCGAGCGCTTCAGGCCGAGTGACCCACACGTCGCCGCGCCCGGGCTGCTTCTGCGCTCACAGGGCTGTTCGGCGACCCTGAAGAGAAATCGCCTTGTGGCGGCCGGGGCAGCGGCGACTCGCGTGTCTCGCGCGGCGGCGGCGGGTCGGCTCCCGGACCCCGGCGCGGAAACGCGAACAGCCCCGGAATCCTCTCGAATTCCGGGGCTGTATTTGGTTGCGGGGGCAGGATTTGAACCTACGACCTCCGGGTTATG
>JAGQTL010000216.1 GCA_020439035.1 Leucobacter sp.
CGGGGTGATGTCGTACGAGGCGCAGATCGCGGGCGTCGGCGACGCCCCCACCGGCAAACCCGCCGAGGCCGCGCTGATGCGGGCGGTGCAGCGGATGAGCGGCGCCGAACTCGCCGAGCGGCGGGCCGCCGCGATCTCCGCCGTGCGGGCGATCGCCCCGCTCGAGTTCGTGAACGGCGGGGGAACCGGATCGATCGAGCGGACTGTCGCCGAGGCGGCGGTCACCGAGGTGGCCGCCGGCAGTGGGCTGTTCGGCCCGCACCTGTTCGACAACTACCGCAGTTTCACGCCGGCTCCGGCGGTCGCCTTCGCCCTCGACGTCGTGCGGCGGCCGAACGCGGAGACCGCGACGCTGCTCGGCGGGGGCTGGATCGCCTCCGGGCCCGCGGGCACCGACCGTCTGCCCCGGCCGGTCTGGCCGGCCGGCTTGCGCTACGCGCCGCGCGAGGCGGCCGGCGAGGTGCAGACCCCGCTGATCGGCGAGGCGGCGCGCGACCTGGCGGTCGGGGATCGCGTGTGGTTCCGCCACACGAAATCGGGCGAACCGATGGAACACGCGAACGCGCTCGTGCCGGTGCGCGACGCGGTGGCGGGCGACCCGCTGCCGACCTATCGAGGCGAAGGGAAGTGCTTCCTATGACTGCTCGCTGGCGCAACTGGGCGCGAACGGAGCACTCGACGCCGGTGCTCGCGGTGGCACCGCACAGCATCGAGCAGGTCGTGCTCGCGGTGCAGCGCGCGCTCGAGACCGGCCACACGGTGAAGCCGATCGGCGCCTCGCACAGCTTCACCGGCATCGGCGCGACCGACGGCGTGCGGCTCGACCTGAGCCGTCTGCGCGGCCTCGTCGACGCCGACCTCGCGCGCGGCCGGGTGACCCTGTGGGCCGGCACGCACCTGTGGGAGCTGCCCGCGATTCTCGGCCCGCTCGGCCTCGCGCTCGAGAACATGGGCGATATCGACCGCCAGACCATCTCCGGCGCCACGAGCACCGGCACGCACGGCACGGGCCTCGGCCTGGGCGGGATCTCGACGCAGATCGTGGGCGCGACGCTCGTCACGGGCACGGGTGATGTGCTGACCGTCGACGAGGCGCACAACGGCGAACTGCTCCCCGCGGTGGCGCTCGGCCTCGGCGCGCTCGGCGTGCTCGTCACGGTGACCCTGCAGTGCGTTCCGCGCTACCTGCTCCACGCCGTCGAAGCACCCGCGGCCTTCGACGAGGTGCTCGACACCTACGTCGAGCGCAACCGCGCGGCCGATCACTTCGAGTTCTACTGGTTTCCGCACACGCGCGGCGCGCGCACGAAGACGAATACGCGACTGCCGCTCGACGCGGGTGCGAACCCGCTCGGCACGGTCTCGAGGTACCTCGACGAAGAGGTCGTGAACAACGCGATGCTCGGCGCCGTCGTCGGGTTCGAACGCTGGGTGCCCGCGGCGACCCCGGGCATCAATCGCGCGATCGAGAGCATTTCGAGCCGCCGCGACTACTGCGACGAGTCGCATCGCGTGTTCATCACGCGCCGCCGCGTGCGGTTCCGCGAGATGGAGTACTCGCTGCCGCTCGACGCGGTGCCCGAGGCGCTGCGCGAACTGCGCGCGATGATCGAGCGGCGCGCATTCCGCGTGTCGTTCCCGATCGAGGTGCGCGCGGCGGCCGCGGACGAGCTGCTGCTCTCGACCGCGCACGGCCGCGAGAGCGGGTACATCGCGGTGCACCGCTACTGGCGCGATCCGGATCAGGCCTACTTCCGCGAGGCCGAGGCGATCCTCGCCGCGCACGCCGGCCGCCCGCACTGGGGCAAGATGCACACGCGCACGGCGGATCAGCTGCGCGAGGTGTATCCGCGCTTCGAGGAGTTCCGCTCGATCCGGGATCGCCTGGACCCCGACCGCGTCTTCGCGAATCCCTACCTGGAGCGCGTCCTCGGCGCGTGAGGATCGGGGCCGGATCGCCCCGATCGCCCCGGCCGCCCGGATCGTGCACGGCGCCCCGATGGCCCCGACCGCAGCCACGATGCCCAGCCCGCTCACTGCCGCGCTGGCTATGATGCTGCCATGACTGGATCACTCATCACCGTCCTCGTGATCGCGGGGGTCATCGTCCTGCTCGGCATCTACGTGTGGGCGACCTACAACTCGCTCGTCACCCTCCGCGTGCGCGTCGACGAGGCCTGGAGCGACATCACGGTGCAGATGAAGCGCCGCGCCGACCTGATCCCGAATCTCGTGGAGACGGTGAAGGGGTACGCCGCGCACGAGCAGGGTGTGTTCGAGGCGGTGACGAAGGCCCGGGCCGAGACGATTTCAGCTGCGACGCCGGCCGAGGCGTCGATCGCCGAGAATCACATGCAGCAGGCACTGAAGAGCATCTTCGCGGTCGCCGAGGCGTACCCGCAGCTGCAGGCCAGCCAGAACTTCCTGCAGCTGCAGGGGGAGCTGGTCGACACCGAGAACAAGATCCAGGCGGCGCGGCGCTTCTACAACGGGGGCGTGCGCGAGTTCAACACGAAGATCCAGCTCTTCCCGAACAACGCGGTGGCCGCCATGTTCGGCTTCAAGACCCGCGAGTTCTTCGAGGTCGAAGACGTCGCGGCGATCTCGGAGCCGCCGCGCATCCAGTTCTAGGGGGCGCCCGTGTACCGCGCGATCCGGCGCAACAAGGTGGGCAGCTTCCTCATCATCCTGCTCTTCGTCGGCATCATCGCCGCGCTCGGCTGGCTCGCCTCGGCCATCTACCGCTCCCCGGCGATCGTGATCTGGGTGCTCGTGTTCTCGATCGGCTACGCCGTCTTCCAGTACTTCGCTGCGGGGCGGCAGGCCATCGCGATGAGCGGGGCGCAGCGCATCTCGCTGCAGGATCACCCGCGCCTCTACCGCATCGTCGAGAACCTCGCGATCACGACGGGCACCCCGATGCCCGAGGTCTACATCGTGAACGACCCGGCGCCGAACGCCTTCGCGACCGGGCGCGATCCGGAGCACGCGATGGTCGCCGCGACCACCGGCCTGCTCGACATGATGAGCGACGCCGAGCTCGAGGGCGTGATGGCGCACGAGCTGGGCCACGTGCGCAACTACGACATCCGCG